>NZ_DBJD01000079.1:15233-24471 GCF_002297065.1 Treponema sp. UBA785
GCATTCATTGCCAAAAGGTTTGTCTGGCTTGCAATCGACGAAATTATTTGGTTTGCGTCCAAAAGTTTTCCAGACTGCGTCTGAATTTCTGCAATTTTTGAATTCATCTGCTTGTGTTTTTCAAGTCCTTTTCCTGCATTTGTCTCAAGATTTACAAAAGCCTGAGAAAGGTTTGAAACAGAATCATTTACAGCATCGATATTTTCAATCATTTGCGAAATACAAGAACCGGCATTTGTCACGCCTTCGTTTTGTTGCAAAATCATTTTTCCAAGAGAGCTTATTTTTAAAGAAATTTGCTCAACGGTTTCCGAAGTTTCGTCTACGCTCGAACCCTGTTCGTTTATCGAAGCCTCAACAGCTCCGATATGACGGTTAATTTCTTCAATAGATTTTACAATTCCCCGGATTGAAGCACGCAAAATTTCGAGAGCACGGCTAAGCTCATCTTTTGAATTCTTGAGGTTTAAAACCATTTGCTGAAGTTTTCCGACAAAAACATTAAATCCGTTCTCTATATCCAAAATCAATTTAGATTTTACACCAGGCTCGCTTGAATGAAGTCTTTTTGTCAAATCAGCATCGCTAGAAGCAAAATCTCCAACAGCCTTATTCAACGCTCTAAGCGGCAGCAAAAAGTGCCTTGCTGTCATCAACCCCCAAAGAGCAAGCGCAAAAATCAAGACAATTGCAACAGGAAAAGCTGCACATGGCAACGCAGTTTTTAAATTATACGGAACAAAAAGCGCCATTTGCCAGTCAACCGACGGAATAGGCGCTACAACAAACGCTCCGCTCCTGCTCTTAAAAAAAAGCTCGCCTGTCGAAAACATATACTTTTGGTCAAGCGCAGGAACCGTTTCTGAAATTTTCGTCTTGTTTTCCAAAAGTTTTGTGTCGGCAGCGCCTGTAATTTCTCCGTTTTTATTGTAAAAAAACATTTGATACTTGTGTTCGAGATTTTGATACATCATATCGACAAAGTCAGAAAGGTCAACTCCAGTTCCGACAAGGCCAATTCCTTTGCCAAAACCGTCGCGCACAATCGCATCAACCCAAAGCATGGATTTTTTAAGCGCAATGTCGTAACTCACCATAAAAGTGTAGTCGTCTTTTAATTCAAGGCAAGTCGGAAACCATGAATTTGCAGGATCGGATTTATCAAGAGTGTAAAGAACCCTTCCGTTAGAATAATAAAGCAGGTCGTTGTCAGAAATAGAAAATGAATTTTTTCCCTTAAACATTTCCTGATAAGAATGAATTTCTTCGGCAGCACGTTCAGAAAGTTCTCGGTCAGAAGGATTTTCCATATAAGCAGAAATTAAAGGCGATTTTGCCATTTGAGTTGCGAGCAAAAGCTGACCGTCAAGATTGGAAGAAAACTCCAATTCTTTGATTCTGGCAACCTGCATTAAAGACGATTCTGTTTTCGAAAAGAAAACAAATCTTGTTCCAGCAACAACAAAAAAAACGGCAAAAATCACAAGCAAACAAAAAATTAAACATTTAAAAACTGAAGAACAACTTTTTTTCATAAAAAACTCCCCATTTAGACTATAGAAATATTTTAATCCATAAAAAAAATTCTGTCAGATTTTTTTATGTTTTTTGTCTTCAGTTTGTTTTTTGTTAATCTTCTTCCGAACTAATTAAAATTTTTCCAGAGCTTCGGCCGCTTCCATCCACTGAAGATTCAATTCTTCGAGCTTTTCTGCAAGTTCATCGATTTTTTTCTGAACGGATTTTGCTTTTTCACCATTTGCATAGACTTCCGGCTTTGCCATTTGCGCTTCCTGGGCAGATTTTTCTTCTTCAAGCTTTAAAATCTGTTCTTCAAGATTTTTTACGTTTTTTTCGGCACGGCGCCTTTCCGATTCAATTTTTTTTTGCTCTTCCCACGAACGTTTTGTTTCTGTTTTTTCTTCTTTTTGAGAAAATTTTTCCGGCTGAGCAGAAGATTTTAGTTCATCGTTTTGAGAAAATTCACCGCTGGCTTCGCGCTCAAGACGCTCCATATAATATTTGTAATCGCCAGGAAACAGCCTGAACTGCCCCGGTTTTAATTCAAGAACACGAGTGCTTAAATTCTCGATAAATCCGCGGTCATGGCTTACAAAGATAACAGTTCCGCCAAAATCTTTCAGAGCATCAAGAAGGACATCTTTTGAATGCATGTCCAAGTGGTTTGTAGGTTCGTCCAAAATCAAAAAATTTACAGGACGAAGAAGAAGCTTTAAAAGTGCAACGCGCGCTTTTTCGCCGCCAGAAAGAACATCAAGACTTTTATGGACATCGTCTCCCCGAAACAAAAAGGCACCGAGCATATCGCGAATTTTGGGAATAAGTTCCAAAGGAGCTTCGCTTTCTACAGTATCCAGAACAGATGCGCTGCCCTTTAGCGTTTCGGCATTGTCCTGGCTAAAATATCCGATTTTTACTCCGCTTCCAAGTTTTACTTCGCCCGAAAAATTAGAATCCTCTCCGGCTATTATTCGCAAGAGAGTTGATTTTCCAGCGCCGTTATGTCCGGCAACAACCAAACGCTCACCGTTTTCGAGAACCAAATCCAAATTTTGAAGAACATTGTGTTCTCCGTCGTAAGATTTTGTAATTTTTGAAAGTGTTGCAACCAGCCGTCCAGAATGCGGGGCTGGAGGAAATTTAAAATGAATTTTTTTCAGGCTTTCAGGAATTACAATCTGTTTTTCGAGAATTTTATCGAGCATTTTCTGACGTTCCTGTGCCTGAGCCGCCTTCGTCGCCTGAACACCGAAGCGATTTATAAATTCCTGAAGGTGCGCAATTTCTGCCTGCTGCTTTTCGTATTCGCGAATTAAAGTTTCGAGTTCGATTTCGCGCACTTTTTCGTAGTGAGTGTAATTTCCAGGATAACGCTTTAATTCGCCGTTAAAAAGTTCATAAACTTCGTTTACGGTATGGTCCAAAAAATAACGGTCATGGCTTACAAGCAAAAATCCGCCTTTGTAGTTGTCTAAGAATTTTTCCAGCCAGCCACGGGCTTCAATATCAAGATAGTTTGTAGGCTCGTCTAAAAGCAGAATATCTGGATTTACCATCAAAGCTTTCCCAAGCGCAATGCGCATCTGCCAGCCGCCGGAAAATTCTTCACAATTTTTATCTAAATCTTCGCGGCTAAAACCAAGACCTGCCAAAACCTGCTCCGCCATAACCTGACGGCGATTCCATCCGCTTTCTTCAAGCTCGGTCAAAATAGCATCGTGCCGTTCCAAAAGGAGTTTTTCGTTTCCTTCGCCGTTTTTTAGTTTGTCGCCGATTTTTTCCATTTCGGCCTGAAGCTCATATCCAAAACCAAAAGCCTTGTCTGCTTCTTCACGCAGAGAACAACCGTGGTGAGTAAGTCCGCTCTGAGGAAGATATGCAATTCTGGCGTCTTTTTGCGCAACGCGCTGACCGCCGTCTGGCTGAACAAGGCCTGCCATAACTTTTATGAGCGTGGATTTTCCGCTTCCGTTTGCTCCAGTAAGAGCGACTTTTGAGCCTGCCTGCAAGTTCACAGAAACATTTTTTAAAATATCACGGTCTCCAAAAGCAAGGGAAACCTGAGAAAACTGAACAAATGCCATTTATTTTTCCAAATTAGTGATTTTTGCTAAAGTACATAACAAGAGGAGAAGAGCCACGGGCCGTAACAAGATTTCCGCGGACTGTCGCTTTTTTTGCATCTTCAAGACGCAAGCCTTCCGGATCTTTTTTATAGAAAAAACTTACATCTTCGTCCATTCCTTCAAACGAGAATGTCAAAATTCCGTCAAATTCTTTCTTTAACTGATTGCTCAAATAATATTTGACAGAAACTTTTATATTTCCATGCGCGCTGTTCGAAATTACGCCTGGAACAAGCAGCTTAAAATTGTTCCAGACAGCAGTATTGTCTTCGCTAAAAATAATTGTTCCGTAGTTTGAACTGTGATAGACAGGACCTTCATCCACAAAACTCTTAATTTCAAGATTTCGTCTTTCAATTTCTGTTTCGATCGCAGCCTGAACATTTTGAGAAAGCGCAATAAAATTCTCGCTTTTAAGTTTTCCGTCAGTGTCCATATATTGAACGGTAAGCGAATTTTTTCCGATTAAAGTGATGTAAATTCCGTGGCCATCGAGCTGATACGCGCCGTCCTCGTTCTTTTTGATTTTTGTATAAGTCCACTTTTTGTCGAGGTTTTCTGTGCGCAGGGTTGCTGTAAAAGTTAAAGTTTCGCCTTCTTTTGCAACTTTTGGAACAGGAATTTTTTCCGGAATTTCCACTTCCATCTGTTCGCCCGGATTTTCGTCCAAAGGCAAATCTGAAGGCTCTTCCGGTGATTTTTCCGGATATTTCCATTCAACCTGTCCAAAATCAAATCCAAAACTTTCGTCCATTTTTGACAAATCCAGACGGCCGCTCGAAAGCATTGATTTATATTCTTCTGGATACCATTTTTTTGAAAAAGCGGCTGTAAGCTCTTCGTCGATTTTTTCTTCTTCTACTTCGGTTTTTACAGCAATCTGGTTTTCTGTGCGTTCAAAAAGATTGAGATTGTATGAATAGCACCAGCCTTCAGTTCCAGTTCCGGTTAAAACGCGGAGCCATTCGCCGGGAAGCTCTCCATGGCCGTTTGTAGGTTTTACGCCTTTTCCCTGATACAAAACACGGATTACTTCGTTTTTGCGAAGACGGTAAACCTGTTTTGAGCCGTTTTCTGTTCCAGAGCGAATCGGAAGTCCGTCGAGTTTTACGTTTGCATAAGTATGTTCGTAATTGGAATAGCGGGCAGCAAGTTTTTCGGTTTTTGACTTGCTCTGAGGCTCGGAAATCTGCCAGAGAGGAATTTCGACTTTGTGTGTATTTTCAAGTCCCATAATGATATAAGAATGGGAAATGTTTGATTTTACATAAACTTTTACAATCTGTCCTTCGTGGACTCCGGCTTCCGGGTTATTCCAAAGAACAAGTGAGTAGCCGAGTTTTCCACAACCAGTAAAAAGAATTAAATTTAAAAGTCCCGACAATAAAAATACGATTTTTTTATTCATAGTGTTGAATTATCCCACAATTTTTTTTGAATTTAAAGCCCTGACAGTCCTGGCCTGCACTAGCGATGTGCAAGGCGCGGAGCGTTTCCAAATTTATTTGGAAATGGAGCGTAAGCGGAACCTGGAACGTAGCGGCCCGCACAAGCGGGTAGTGCCCAAATTACGAAAAAAATGATAAAATCAAGCCATTTCTAAATGCTGGAATTTTTTGTTCCGATTGTGCTCTGTTTTTGGGAGGAATTATGGCAGATTATCACGTTTTTGAGGCAGCCCCGGAAGGAACTCCACCGGCGAATTTTGTTCATCTGCACGTTCACTCGGATTATTCGCTTTTGGACAGCTGTGCAAAACTTGACGACCTTGTTGCAAAGGCAAAACGCCTTAATATGCCGGCACTTGCGCTGACTGACCACGGAAATATGTTCGGTGCGCTCAATTTTGAAAAACTCTGCCATGTAAACGGCATAAATCCAATTGTCGGCGAAGAATTTTACGTTGCATACGGAAGCCATCTCGAAAAAAACGATGTTCCTTATTCGCACAAAGGAGAGGACGGAGACCGGCAGGCTCACTATTTTCACCTGATTCTTTTGTGCAAAAACCAGAAAGGCTACGAAAATTTGAGCTGGCTTTCGTCGATTGCTTATCAGGAAGGACTTTATTACGGAAAACCAAGAATCGACTTTGAACTTTTAGAAAAATATCACGAAGGTTTAATCTGCTGTTCTGCCTGCATTGCCGGAGAATTGCCGCAGCTGCTTCTTGCGGGCAGGGAAAGCGAAGCCGAAGAACTCGCCTTAAAATACAAAAATCTCTTTGGTCCTGACCATTACTACATTGAATTGCAGGATCACGGTCTTGAAGACCAGAAAACTGTCAATAAAATGCTGATTGCAATGGCGCGAAAACTCGATATTCCGCTCGTCGTTACAAACGATATTCACTATATCGAAAAAGAAGACTGGGAAGCTCAGGACTGTCTGCGATGCATTGGCTTTAAGAAAAATATGAACGAACCGCACCAGACAATGGGCGCTGAAAAACACGAATGGTATTTTAAGACAGAACAGGAAATGCGACAGCTTTTTCCAGACTGCCCCGATGCCTACGAAAATACAGTAAAAATTGCGAATATGTGCAATTTGACTATTAAACAGTATAAAACGCAGGAATTAAAAGAATGTCTTCCGCGGTTTGAGCTTCCAAAAGAATTCCAGACGCATGGCGACGAATACACAAAAAACCAGGACGATTACATGCGTCATCTTGTAGAAGAAGGTTTGAGAAAACGGTATCCGAAAATTACGCCGACAATCCGCCAACGCGCCGAATACGAACTTGGAATTATTTTTAAAATGGGTTTTTCGGGCTACTTTTTAATAGTATGGGAATTTATCAACTGGTCAAAATCAACATGGGACAATGTAAACAACCGCGAAAAACCGTATATTCCGATTGGACCGGGACGAGGTTCGGGAGCAGGCTCTCTTGTTGCCTATTCGCTTGGAATTACGGACATTGACCCTTTCCGTTTTAAACTGATTTTTGAACGATTTTTGAATCCTGAACGCGTTTCAATGCCGGATTTTGACGTTGATATGGATTTCGACTACAGGCAGGATATAATCCAGCATACACGCGATTTGTACGGCGATCCGCAGGTTGGACACATTGTTACTTTTGGAACATTAAAACCAAAAAACTGCATTGCCGATGTTGGACGCACGCTTGGAATTTCTCTTGCAGAAGTAAATATGCTTAAGTCGAAGGTTTCCGAAAACTTAAAGGCAAAACTCAAAAACTGCTTTGACCCTCCTAATGAAAAATTTCCGGACGGAGGACAGCTTGCAGAATTCCGCCACGATCCTCGTTACGAAAAACTCTTCGATCTCGCGCTAAAACTCGAAGGCTGCAAACGAAACACAGGCCTGCACGCTTCGGGAATGGTAATCGGCTTGACCGCTCTTCCAAACTGGGCACCGGTTTTTAAAGATTCAAAAACGGGCGAAGTCGGCGTTCAATACACAATGGACATTATAGAGCCTTGCGGACTTGTAAAATTCGACTATCTTGGACTCAAAACACTTTCGCTCATACGCTACGCAGAAGACATCATCAACAAGCACAAAAAGCCTGGCGAAAAAAAATTTATCTGTGCAGAAGTAAGCGAAACCGACAAAAAAACATTCGATCTTTTTAAACGTGGCGACTCGGTTGCAGTATTCCAGTTTGAATCTCCTGGAATGCAAAAAATTCTGCGCCAATTCCAGCCGGAAAAAATCGAAGACCTTGTAGCATTAAACGCGCTCTACCGTCCGGGTCCACTGCAGTTTATTCCAAACTACATAGACGGAAAATGGAAGCCGGAAACAATTCACTATCCTGACCCTTGCCTTGAGCCGATTTTGAAAGAAACTTACGGCGTTATGGTTTATCAGGAGCAAATTATGCAGGTTTCGCAGAGAATTGCGGGGTTCTCGCTCGGCGGCGCAGATATGCTCCGTCGTGCCATGGGAAAAAAGAAACCTGAAGTTATGATGGGAAAAAAAGTTGAATTTGAAGAAGGAGCAATAAAACAAGGCTTTACAAAAGAACACGCCGACGAAATTTTCGACATAATGGTTCCGTTTGCAGGCTACGGATTTAACAAATCTCATGCGGCGGCATATTCAGTTCTCGCATACAGAACAGGCTGGCTAAAGGCAAATTGCCCGGCAGAATTTATGGCGGCGAACCTTACAAACGAAATCACATCGACAGACGGACTTCCAGTCTACATTGCAGAAGCACGAAGGATGGGGCTTCAAGTTGATCCGCCAGACGTAAACCGCTCAGACTCAAATTTCGATGTTGTAGACGGGCACATCGTCTTTGGATTCCGCGGAATAAAAGGCATGGGAAACTCAGCCGCAAATGCAATCGTAAAAGAACGCACCCAGAACGGTCCGTTCAAAACCTTCATGGACTTTCTTGAACGAATGATAACCGTAAAAGAAGACATTATCGACGAAGAAAGCGGTCAGAAAAAAGGCGAAAAACTTGCCATCAACAAAAAAGCTGTCGAAGTTTTAATAAAATGCGGAGGATTCGACAACCTCGACCAAAACCGTCCGACCCTCATTGCAAACCTCGACTCTGCCTGGGCATATACCGAAAAAAAAGTTTCCGGAGGAAGCGACGGACAAATCAGCCTTTTTGAAAACACAGGCGAAAAAGAATTTGCCGACTACAAATTTGAAGCAATTCCAGATTCAACAAAAATGGAAAAACTGAATATGGAAAAAGAACTCATTGGCTGTTACGTTTCTGGACATCCTCTCGATGACTACCAGAAAGCCTGCGAAAAAGCGACACTCAACTCACAGAATATAATCCGCGAATCAAAGGCCGCAAAAAGCCAGCACGCAGCGGCAATCGAATCCGGCGCAAAACCGTGGCAGCTCAAAAACACCGAAAAAGAATACGTTGCGATTGGAATGATTACAGAACTGCGCTCAATCATCACAAAAAACCAAACAACAATGGCATTTGCAAAATTGCAGGATTATACAGGCACAATCGATTTAACATTTTTTTCAAAAATCTGGGAACAGCTGTCTTCAAAAATCGAAAACGACAAAGTCTATGCATTCCGCGGACGGCTCGACACAAGGCCAGACCGGGAAGAACCATCGTTTATAATCGAAGCCCTCGAAGACCCAGAAATGCTCAAAAACCGTGCAATTCAGGAAATCCACATTCAGCTGGACGACGGGTTTAAGGAAGAGCAGCAAATTTTCAATTTAAAAGAGTTTTTATTTGGAAATTCTGGCAGTTGTTCAGTATATTTTCATATAAATGCAGGCGAAAGTTCTTATACAATAAAAGCAAACACACAACTTTCCGCCCCGGGCACAAACGAATTTTTGGAAAAAGTAAAATCAATGTCGTTCGTAAAAGACGCGTGGCTTTTCTAAAAATTCGGGCGTCCCGGCTTACGCCGTCGGATGTTCCGCCACTTGCTGCGCGCGGTGCTTCGCACTGCCTTCGGCATGGCTCCACCCCCTGACGCAAATTTGGAGAGAACGGCAGGGTATTTCGCCGTTAGTGGCGATTTTGGAGGTAGTATCAAAAAAAATACTTCCCTGTATTTTTTTTGACACAAAGCACTTGCGTGCTTTTTATTTCGCCATCCGTAGCGATT
>NZ_DBJD01000079.1:24527-33352 GCF_002297065.1 Treponema sp. UBA785
AAGTTTTAATCTTGACTTTTTACGGGAGATAAAATGAGAAATATTTTTCAAATTATTGCAATGTCTGTTAATTTTTATTCTTTCATCTGTTTAATCAGAATTTTTTTAACCTGGTTTCCAAAGGCAAATTATTCAACAGCCGGAAGAATTTTATCTTCTGTCTGCGACCCTTATCTCAACATATTCAGAAAGATTCGCTTTTTAAATTTCCGCGGACTTGACTTTAGTCCGGCACTTGCGCTCTGTGCCCTTTATGCCGTTTCTGGTATTCTTTCAAGCCTTTCGCACGGACAGCCAATAACAGTCGGCTATCTTCTGGCAATCGTGCTCAGCCTTGTCTGGTCGCTAGTCTCTTCGGTCACAAAATTTTTAATCGTGCTTTTAATAATTCGCCTTATTGCAATGGGAATCATGCGCCTTATGTCCCGCAAAAACGGTTACCGCGCCTACAGCCCGATTTGGGATCAGCTCGACAGCCTGATTTCGCCATTCGCCTACAAAATATCAGGAATTTTTACAAAAAAATTCATTCCTTTTACAACAGCGCTTATAATTTCAACTGTATTTTCACTGATTACGGTAAAAATCGCAGATTTTTTAATTGCAATAATCTGCAATCTTCTCGTACATCTTCCTTTTTAAAATATTCTAAAAATCTGCGGATCAACAAACGGTAGCAAAAGTGAAAATTTCCGAAATTAAAAATTCTATTTCCGCGCTTTCTGGAGTTGGAAAAAAAACAGCAGAATTTTTCTCGCATCTTAACATTTTTACAGCCGGAGATTTGCTTCAATTCTATCCGCGAACTTATGACGACCGCACAAAAAAAATAGTCTTAAAAGATTCTTTAAAATTCTCAAAAGTCCACACAATTGCAAAAGTAACAGGCCACGAATGGTTTGGCTACGGCAACATGAAAACCCTCAAAATCATAATAACCGATGGAACAGCAAGCGCAGAACTTGTAGCATTTAACCGTCCGTTTTTAGAAAAAACACTTCCGCAAGGAGCAATAATCACCGTAACAGGCAAATTTGAAGCGAAGTTCGGCAAACTTCAGTCATCTTCTTTTGAAGCGCAAAAAATCGCAGACGAAGGAAATTTGCAGGACTACGAAAACATAATGCCTCCAGAAAGCAAAATTTTTCCAGTCTACAGCCTGACAGAAGGATTAAGCCAAAAAATTGTCCGAAAAGCCGTAAATTCCGCAATTTCGCAATTTGCGCTCGGAATCGAAGACGATTTGCCGGAATATCTCATTTCTCAAAACCATCTTTTGCACAAACGCGACGCAATAAAACTCATTCACAATCCGCAAAATCCTGCCGAATACAACGAAGCACGAAAAACGCTCGTATATGAAGAATTTTTCTTTTTTCAATGCGCAATAGCAAGACAGTCAATCGAGCACCGTGGATTTCTTCCTTCGATTGAACTTTTACCGCAAAATTCAGACCAAGCCCAGCCGCAAATTTCAGACGAACAGTTTACAAAATCGCTTTCTCCACGACAAAAACAATATTTAAACCGGCTTTCATTTACCCCCACAAAAGACCAAAAAAATGTAATTTATCAGATGAACTGCGACATCGACAAAAGCTACGAAACTTCTCCCCTAGTTTCAAAAAAACAGAAGCAAAGACAGTTTTCAATGAGGGCGCTTCTTCAAGGCGACGTCGGCAGCGGAAAAACACTCGTTTCTTTTTTTGCAGCCCTCCGGGTAATCGATTATGGAAGTCAGGCAGCACTTATGGCGCCAACAGAAATTCTTTCCAGACAGCATGCAGAAAATGCCGCAAAAGAACTCGAAGCCTTAAACGTTTCTGTTGCATATCTGACCGGAAATGTAAACGCAAAAGGCAGAATTCAGCTTTTAACAGCCTTAAAAGAAGGTAAAATCAACCTAGTAATCGGAACTCACGCGCTTTTTTCAAAAAACGTCCAGTACAAGGATCTCGCCCTGGCAATTATCGACGAGCAGCACAGATTTGGAGTCATGCAACGATCCGCAATTTTAGACAAGGCACGCGCAAGTTCAAACGCAAAACTTACAGAACCTAACCTGCTTATGATGAGCGCAACGCCAATTCCGCAAACACTCGCGCTCACAGCATTCGGAGATTTAGATATTCTTACAATCCGCACAATGCCGGAAGGTCGCAAGCCAATTCAAACCTACCTGACAAAAGAAGGCAACGAGTCAAATGCTTACGAAGCCGTCCGGACAGAATTAAAAAAAGGACATCAGGCATATTTTGTTTATCCGGCAATTGGACTCAACGAAGCGCAAGAAGAAATTTTTTCCGAAAACAACGATTTTTCCGCAACCGAAGGATTATTTGAAGAAAGTGCTCAAAAAAAACAGGCATTAAAAGCCGCAGAAGACGCATTCAATTTTCTCCAAACCCAGGTTTATCCAGAATACAAATGCGCACTAATTCACGGAAAAATGAACGAAGACGAACAGTCTCAAATTCTTGAAGATTTTAAAAATGGCAAAATAAATGTCCTCATCGCAACAACAGTTGTCGAAGTCGGCGTAAACGTTCCAAACGCAAGCTGCATGGTAATCGAACAGGCAGATCGTTTTGGACTTGCAGCCCTCCACCAGCTTAGAGGAAGAGTCGGAAGAGGAAATGAACAATCCTACTGTTTTTTAATCTATTCAAAAAATATAACAGAAACTGGAATAGCCCGAATGAAGGCAATCCGCCAAACAAACAACGGATTTGCAATCGCCGAAGAAGATTTAAAACTAAGAGGTCCCGGCGAAATCACCGGAACCGTACAAAGCGGAGAATTGACATTCGCGCTCGCCGATCTTTTCAAAGACCAGCAAATTATGGCAAAAGCAAGAGTCGACGCATTCAAATACGTCCAAACTCTCGCAAAATAGCAACAAACCTTCAAGCCCGCAAAACGAGCTAAACGTTAAGCAACATAAGCCTCAAGCCGTCTTGCACGAACAGGATGCTGCATACGGCAGATTGCAGTTTTTTCAATCTGGCGGATCCTTTCCTTAGTAAGATTGCATTCTTCGCCAATCTGAGCCAAAGACATAGGTTTTTCACCGTCAAGACCGTAACGAAGACGGATAACCTTTTCTTCTGCCGGTTTAAGAGTTCCAAGAACATTCGCAATGTCTTTCTGAAGATTTTCCGTTATAACCTTTTCATCAACATTCGAATATTTTTCGTCTTTTACAAAGTCGCCGACAGTACCAATATCCCCGTCTTTATTCTCAACCTGAGCATCAAGACTAATCATATCGCGGTTAATTTCAAGCATTTCGTTTACATGCTGTTTTTCCATGCCAAGCATTTTCGCAATCGTTTCAATTTCTTCGCTTTCAGACTTTTTGCCGTGAACAAGTTTTTTAGCCTTTTCAATCTGAACAAGCTCGTTCATGCGGTTCATTGGAATACGAATTGCACGTCCTTTTTCGCAAACCGCCTTCAAAATTGTCTGACGAATCCACCAAACAGCATATGAAATAAAGTGATAACCTTTTGTAACGTCAAATTTTTCAATCGCAGTCAAAAGACCAATATTTCCTTCACTGACTAAATCGCCAAGTTCCAGTCCACGATTCTGGTATTTTTTTGCAACATTTATGACAAACCGAAGATTCGCATTTATAATTTTATCTTTTGCAGCCTTATCGCCATTTTTAGCCTTAATTGCCAGTTCTGTTTCTTCTTCATGATTCAAGAGCGGAATTTTGTTTATTTCTTTCAAATAAATTCCCAGGTTTTCATCGTAATTTGTCATAAAATGTCTCCTCTAAAAATTTCGCGTTAGCGGTGAGCCACGGATGACGAGAATCACAGTTTTAGAAAGCAACGCTTGAGCAAACTGTAATTTTTATCATGCAACATTAAAATCGCCGAAACGATGTTTATTTTTAATTTTTTTACACTTATATATTAGCAAGAAATGTGCCAACTTTTTACTATTTTTTAGGCGCCACATCTTGCTAAAAAACGCAATTTTTCCGATTACTCTTCTCTTTTTTCTTCAAACCAGTGCCTACAGGCTCAGTAACCCTCGGTCCTGCGGACGAACTTGCGTTCCCTTCCGGCCCTGGGGCGTATTTTTCGGGTAAAAAAATCCTCTTTTAAAATTCTTATTGTTTCTTTTTGATACAGTTAAAAGCTTTTAATTTAGCATTGTGTCTTTTTGACGCATTAAAAAAAATCAAATTAAAACGATTTTTGTTGACGATTAAGAGACAAAATTTATATATTTAAAGCAAGGATTAAAAAAAATTTGGAGGTTATATATATGAAACTTAAACCATTAGCGGACAGAGTTCTTCTCAAGGAAGAAAAAGCAGAAACAACAACAAAATCAGGCATTCTTCTTCCAGAATCTGCCCAGGAAAAAACACAGACTGCAAAAGTAGAAGCTGTTGGACCTGGCACAGAAAAAGAAAAAATCACTGTAAAAGTGGGCGACCGTGTAATGTACGACAAATATTCAGGTGTTCAGGTAAAAATGAACGGCGAAGATTATTTAATCGTTAAAAACTCAGACATCATCGCTGTAGTAGAATAACTTGTTATAGACGGTCATTTCGAGAAAAACTCAATGACCGTTTTTTTTTGTCATTTTAATTTTCTGAGCATAAGCCTTGCATCAGCATTCATTGGATTTAAGCTTAAGGCATATTCAAGCGAAAGAATTGCGCTTTCCTTATTCTGCAAATCGTTTTGAACAAGAGCGGTTCTGTAAAGAATTTTGGATTTTAACTTTTTATCTTTAGTTCTGCCAGAAGCAAGTCCGTAGAGATTCAGCGCTCTTTTTAAATCACCGTCAGAAGCATAAATTACAGCAAGATTAACAGCCGAATTTACAGCACAAAGCCTGCTAAAAGAAACAATCTGACCGTCAGCTTCAATCGTTCGAGCGCCTCCTGTTTCAAAAAGCGCATATTCGTACAGACGGCGGGCGGCGGAAATATTATTGTCAAGAAGGGCAAAATATGCGGCAGTTTCAATTTCCCAAATTTCCATTGTGTTTGCATAATCCGCCGCCCTGTCGCCAAAAGCCGCCCTTATTACAAAATCAGGAACTGGCGGAGCAGAATATGTTTTTTCACCGCCAAAAATATCATATTCAACTTTTTCGTCCTGCAAGTCCGTTTTTTTCATTTTATAGCGGGCGTCCAAATAGTTTTCGAACAAAAGCCTGGCATCTTCTTTTTTTTCGAACTTTAAGAATTCGTTTACGGCAAAATGCAAAAGTGCCGGCGGATACATATTTTTTTCAATTTCGTTAATTTCGAGATTTTTCCATATTTCGCTTTCAACTTTTTTTTGCGGTAAATCAGAATTTTCAGTCAGCCATAAAGAAAGTTTTTCTACCAAAAGCTCATCGCTCAAAGTCTGCGCATTTTTTTTCTGCCATTCAAGCATTTTCTCAATTCTAAAAATTGCATCTCTTATCAAAAATTTCGGCCGCTCATCTTTCTGCTTCATCGAATATGTGCGCAAGGAAGTTTTTCTCAATTCCCGTTCAAACAAATCCTGCTTTTCCAATACAGAATCCGCGCGAGCAAATTTTCCATAAGTTATTAAGGCAGGAATATTTTTTGAATCACGCATTATAACTGTCATCAATAAATCGTATGCTCTTGAATATTGGGCAGCATTATAAGCCCAAAGCGCGCTATTTACGTAAACAAGTTCTGGAACATTCGCATTTTTTTCAATTTTTGCCTGCAAAATCAAACGTTCGCGCTCTTTTTCTGCAGAATCGTAATCTCCAAGCATAAAAAAAGCATCGCTTGCAAGATCTGTCAGTTCATAATTTTCAACAGAAAAACCTTTTAACTGCGCATTTTCGTAATTTTCAACGCACAAATCGTAATTTTTTGCGTCAAACTGAACCTTAGCCCAAAACAAATTAAAATCACTCTGAATCGATTTCTGCAAAGCGGCCGCCGCAGAATAGTTTCCATCTTTTAAAAACGGAAGCGCCGCGTTTACAAGCCATTTTTCGTTTCCCGTTGCAGAATAACAGTCGCCGTAAATTCCGGAAAGCTGAGGCAAGAGAAGATTTTTTTCTTTTTGAGATTTTAAAACCGCCTCCGCATAAATCGAACCGTATTCTGAGCCTTCCAAAACGGAACCAATTTTTAGAGCTTCGTCGAAACGCCCTTCTCGCAACAAAAAATGAGAATAGACCGCGGAAATCTCATTGTTGCCGGGGATTTTCTTTAAACTGTCGGAAAGTATCTTTTCTGCAAGTTTTTTTTCTCCAAGCGTCATAAAACGCCGGTAAATTCCAATTCTTGCGTAAGCGCTGTATGCTGATTTTGAAGTTTTTTTTAAAAGTTTTAAAGCATCGTCAGTCTGCCCAAGTTGAATAAAAGAATCAACAGTATCAAGAGCAGACAAAAAAGATGACTGATTTGAATTCTGCGAACACGAAAAAAACAAGAATCCGGTGAGTAAAAAAATCACTGCCAGATTCTTACGGCTGGACAAAAATTTCCAGGTTTTCTTCATATGCAGACCAAAATCATTTTTCTGACGATTGAGAGTTGCAGGATTTTCCAATAGTGTCCAAAACCGCATTTATAAATTTAAACGAATCATCCTGTCCGTATTCTTTTGCAATATCAACCGCTTCGTCAATTACGATAGAAACAGGAACGTCTTTCTGAAAAAGCAAAGAATAAACGCTCATACGCAAAATCGAAAGCGTAACCTTATTAAGACGCGCAAAATCCCAGCCTTTAAGATTTTCTTTTATACGTTCATCAATCTGAGACTGATTTTCAATCGCACCGGCAATCAAAACCCTTGCAAAAGTTGCAGTTTCCATATCAACTGCATTTTTTTCAGAATCTCCATCCGCCCAAGACAATTCAAGAACATCTTCTTTAGGCATTCCGCCTACTTCCCAGGAATAAAGTCCCTGAAAAGCCAAAATTCTTCCTCTTCTTCTTGACACTTTATCTTTCCTGTAAAATTACCAATTAAGCAACTTGTCTAAAGCTGCACCTGTCTTCTTTCTTTCTACATTTTCTGGAGTATCAAGAGCTTTTGTTACGTCTTGAACTGCCGCAATCATTGCCTGGCTCTGTTTCTGTTGTGTAAGATTAGATTTTATATAATCATAGACAGTGATTGTCGTTTCCGGCTGAACTAAATCGCTCAAACCAAGCATTTTTGCACTGTACTTTGCACGAACCGCATAAAATTGAAAGTCGTTTTCTGTTTCTGTAAGCGAAGAAACATATCCTTTTTCTTTTCCAAAAAGTTCGAGAAGTTCATTGTATGTAATGCCAAGCTGCTGAGCATGCTGAGCGGTTTTGCTTATGAATAAATCTCCGCCCTGATAATCTTTTGAATTTGCTGCATTTGCCTTGATTTTTTCAGTAGTAATTTTTTTATCCTTAAAATCTTTCAACATAGCTTCTGCCTTTGTTTTTGCGGCAGCAGGATCATTGTTTTTAGGAAAAAGCACAAGGAAAAGTTTAAGCATATCGTTCTGAACAAAACTTGCCTTATTCAATTCATAAAAAGCACGAATTTCTTCATCGCTCGGAGCAGCTTTTTGAATTTCTTCCTGTTTTTGCTGCAAAACATACTGCTGGGCAATCAGCTGATTCTTCAAATAAGTTTTGTATTCAGCGACTCCCATTCCTACAGTATTTTTCATGTAATCCTCAAAAGATTTTCCTGTCTGTTTTTTTATTATTTCCTCAAATTCTGCTTCTGTAACATTTCTTCCAAACTGCTGGCTTACATTCTGCATAAAATACTGATTAACCTGAGAATCAGTAAGAACCATTCCTGCTTTTGTCGCAGCCTGTACAACCAATTTTTCATCAATCATCGCATTAAGAATTTCTTTTTTCTGATCAACTGTAAAAGAAGAAATTCCATTCTGTTTTCCATAAATTTCAACTCTATTCTTGAGCTGCTTTAAGGTGATTGTCTCTGATTTATTGAGTTTTACAGTAGCAAGAGGCTGTAAATCTGTCTGAGCAAAGGCTCCTGTAGCTGCCATTAAAATCAAAGATACGCAAAGTGCAAAACGTTTCATAAACTTTCCTTAACTTGTCTTTTTTGTTCTGTAAAACGAGAACATGCAGGGTTTTTGAAAAAACTAAAAAGTTCCAAAAACACTTAACGAATATAAACAACTGTCAAAACAGCCAGTTACATTCAAATAAAAAATCACCTCCAAAAAAATTGACGTTTTCAGAGGCTGTTATTTTTTTTTTGCGCAATTTACTGAGGATCGAGCGGAAGCCCGCCAGAAATCACCGCGCGGATTCTTCTTACGCCTGCCGATGAAGACTGCTCTTTTACAATCTTGAAATCGCCAATCTGCGCAGTGTGCTGAACATGAGGACCGCCGCAAACTTCCTTTGAGAACCAGTCGTTTTTAGGGTCGCGCCCGATTGTGTAGACTTTTACCTGCTCGCCGTACTTGTTAGAGAAAAGCGCGCGCGCGCCTTCATTTTTCGCCTGGTCAAGAGTCATAATCTCCATTGTTACAGGCAAGTCTTCCTTGATTTTCTCGTTTACAATGTCCTCGACTTTTTGAATTTCTTCCTTAGTCATCGGGCGGCTGAAAGTAAAGTCAAATCTCATTCGCTCGTTGTTGATGTTCGAGCCTTTCTGCGCAACCTCGTCTCCCAAGACATTGACCAAAGCCTGCTGCAAAAGGTGAGTTGCAGTGTGATACTTTGTCGCGACATCTGACTGCTCAGCCAAGCCGCCTTTCGCTTTTCCCGCATCCAAAGTTTTTGACGCTTCCTGATGCTTTTTTTCAGCAGCCTTGAAGCCTTCAACATCGACTGTAAA
>NZ_DBJD01000079.1:33535-34020 GCF_002297065.1 Treponema sp. UBA785
AATTTCTCTTCCTCGGCTGTAAGCTCCTGCTTGATTTTCGCAGAATTCTGCTCAAGTTCAGGATAAGCCGCCTTGAAATTCTCAATTACAGTTTCAGCAATTTCAGCAAGGAAAGACTTTTCGATTCCGAGCTTCATCCCGTGCCTGACTGCGCGGCGAATCAAGCGGCGCAAAACATATCCCGCGCCGACATTTGACGGAGAAACACCTCTCGGGTCTCCAATGATGAAAACAGAAGCGCGGCTGTGATCTGCAATAATTCTCACAGAACGGTCTTTCTCCTCGTCTGTTCCATACTTATAATTTGAAAGCTTCTCGATTTCAGCGATAATCGGCTGGAAAACTTCCGTCTGATAAACCGAAGTTTTTCCCTGCAAGATGCAGTTTGTGCGCTCAAGTCCCATTCCTGTATCAACATTTTTCTTTGGAAGCGGCTCAAGAGTTTTCTCGTCAATTCTGTTGAACTGCATAAAAACGTTGTTCCA
>NZ_DBJD01000079.1:34139-38941 GCF_002297065.1 Treponema sp. UBA785
TCCGGACCGCAAGGACCAGTCGGACCCGCCGCCCACCAGTTGTCTTCCGCTGAAAGATAAGCGATTTTGTCTTCCGGCATTCCATTCGCTTTCCAAGCGTCGGCTGCCTCCTCATCGCGCGGAGCATTCTCATCGCCTGCAAAAACCGTAACAGAAATTTTTCTTGGATCAAGACCGAGCCATTTCGGGCTTGTCAAAAATTCGTATGAAAAAGCGATTGAATCTTTCTTAAAATAATCTCCAAGCGACCAGTTTCCAAGCATTTCAAAAAAAGTAAGATGGCTCGGGTCTCCAACCTCGTCAATATCGCCAGTGCGCACGCATTTCTGATAATCTGTAAGACGAGTTCCCGCCGGATGTTTTTCACCAAGAAGATAAGGAACAAGCGGATGCATTCCCGCAGTTGTGAACAAAACAGAAGGGTCATTTTCTGGAATTAAAGACTGACCAGAAATTTCAACATGATTTTTAGATTTGAAGAACTCAATATATTTTGAGCGTAATTCGTTTGCAGTCATAATTAAAATATTCTATAGATTTGACCGCAGAATTTCAATATCTTAAATTTTAGAAGCACAAAGCCTTACCGCGGCCGGCTTTTGCTGCAAGTCCTCCTTCGCTCCGCTCGTCCGGTCTTTTCGCGGCAATCCGGGCTAAAATTTTCGCTTCTTTCAAGATTTTCTTACACGCCTTTTTATCTGCGAGTTTTCTATTCTTCGGTCTTTTTTAATTCAGTTTTTTTGAGTGTCAACGGAAGCACTTCATTCTGAAAAAATCCATTCGGAGTTACATCAACCGACTGCAAAATTACAGTGTCGTTGTCATCCACAACAAATTCTGTTGTTTTTCCGCGCTTATTTCTCTCAGTTTTTTTAATTTTGCCAAAACTTGCAGAATAATATCCGTTAAAAAATTTTATGTCGGTGTCGCTTCTAAACTGCATCAATTTTGTGTCAGAAATACTATTCAAGACAAAACGGCCTTTATCTGTAAATTTCTCAGACTCTACTATATATACATCGTTTGCAAAAACAAAATATTTTCCATCAGAAGTAGTCCATGCAGGTCCTTCGACAAGCCTTTTTAGCGCTTTTTCAGATTCGCCTGCAACAGTTTTTTGGTTTAATTTTGTCGAAACTTTTTTATAATTTCCGTCCCAGAGAGTGCTTTCGCTGATAATCATCCGGACATCATCCTGAATCCGAATTCTTATTTCATCGACATTTACAAGCGAAATATCAAAACGCCTCTGAAGGTTTTCGATTGACTGGTTTATCGAAGTAAAATACATTCCGTTTCTGCGGAGTTTTGCATTTAGCCACGAATACACTTCTTCGCTGTCTTGATAATGAAAAATAATCTCGTGCGTCTGAGGATCAAAAAAGATATAACGTACGTTTCCGCCTGAATTTTCGGTCTTATACCACAAGCCTTCCAGAAATTTAGAAAAAGTCGCGACAGTTCCATCCTGAATTCTCGCAAGTTCTTTTGCGGCAATGCGGTTTCCTGTAACACGAACCTGCTTAACCTGAGTATACTCACCTTCTTTTTCGTTCCAATCGTACATTGTCTGAATCTGGTCAAGCCGGGCGCTGTCTTCTGCCGAATCCGAAGCATAAACCCAAACAGGAAAACTGTCGGCCTTTGTCTGGCTCAACTCGTAAGCTTCGTTTCGTTCTGTCTGCTGAATAAAAACCGTTCCGTCAGACTCAAAGTCTCCGATTTTTGTCAAAACAAAGTCGCCTTTTTTAGTGCGGCTTCCGTTAAAAATACACAAAACAGAATGACCTTCGTCCGTAATTCCCTGATAAACAAGCGAATTTTTGTGGTTTCCGATTACGTCTAGCGCAGTACAGGCAAAAGTACGAATCTGGCTTACCGTAGTTGCAATCCAAGCTGCTCTGACATAAGAAGAAGTTGAAGGATTGTACAAACCGACAATAAGTGCCAAAAAAGGGCTTCTTGATGTTTTTACAATATTTATCTGATCATCATAACCGTCATCGTCAATATCCATCGTAACAACGTTCAGAAGAGTTTCATCGTTGGCAAGTTCAATAAACGAAGTCTGCTCATAATCTTCGTATTCATTTTCCAAATTTTCTTCTTCGGACTTTTCTATTTCAACAACCGGTTTTATAATTTTTGCACGCGAATATGAATTGTCTTTTATAAAAAGATTTTTTCCAACAAAAAAAAATGCAAGTCCTGCGGCAACAATAACAAAAATCACTGGAATAAGTTTTTTCATAATCAGTAAAGTTTACCAAATCGGTTAATTTCGCTCAATAAAACAAAGCGCTTCGCAAATAGTTACAAACTCTTCTATATATTACTATTTATTGACATTTTTTCTGTTTTTTATAAAATTTCTGTACTATGATAAAAAATATTGAAATTTTTGAGCACACGCCGGTTCCAAAGGCGGTTTTTAAATTTGCGCTTCCTACAGTCCTCAGCATGATTGTTACTGTTTTGTACAACATGGTTGACGCTTTTTTTGTCGGTCAGACAGGCGATCCTAGCCAGTTTGCAGCGGTAAACGTTGCAACCCCGATTTTTCTGTTTCTCATGGCAGCAGGAAACATCTTCGGCATGGGCGGCTCTTCGTTTATAAGCCGCGCGCTTGGCGAAAAAAACTACGAAAAAGTAAAAAGCATTGCTTCATTTTGTCTTTACGCAGGAATTTTTACAGGTTTTCTAGGGCTATTCATAATTCTTTTCAATATGGAAAGAATTCTCAAATTGATTGGAACAACTCAGACAACAGCACAGTTTGCACGCGATTACTTAAAATATATTGCGTACGGCGGACCTGCAATTGTTATTTCGACAGCCTACACAAACATAATCCGCGGAGAAGGCGCTTCTCAAAACTCAATGGTCGGGCTAATTGCCGGAACAGCCGTAAACATTGTGCTCGATCCGATTTTTATTCTCGACTCATTTTTAGGAATTCCAGGACTTGGACTCGGTGTAAAAGGAGCCGCAATTGCAACTGTAATTGCAAACATCGTTACGATTGTAATCTATCTTGCGCATGTCCTTTCAAAAAACTCAACGCTCACAATAAACCCGAAATATTTTAAAATTTCAAACGGAATTTTGCTCGGCGTTCTTGCAATCGGACTTCCTGCAAGCCTTACAAACATTTTGATGAGTTTAAGTTCAATTCTGACAAACAACCTTCTAGCTTCGTATTACAGCGTTCCTGTCGTATCAGAAAAACTATTGCCGTTTATAAGAACATTTATCGATGGTACAGCAGTTTATGGCGATATTCCTGTTGCCGCAATGGGAGTTGCGCTCAAGGCAAACATGCTGACAATTTTTATTCAGCTTGGACTCGGAATAGGAATCGCTCCGTTAATCGGCTACAATTACGGCGCAAAAAATTCTATTCGCGTTAAAAAAATCGTAAATTTTTCTATTTTGGTAAATGTTGTGCTGGGAGTTTCTCTTACCGTACTTTATATAATTTTTGCAAAGCCAATCATAAATATTTTCTCGGAAGATCCGGCTGTTGTTGCGTTAGGCGTAGATATTATTTATGCACTTATGTCATCGGCACCGTTTATTGGAATTATGTTCGTTTTAAATTTTACATTCCAGGGAATGGGAAAAGGCTTGCAGTCGCTTGTTCTTGCCGTAAGCCGCCAGGGTTTTGTATTTTTACCGGCAATTCTTATAATGCAAAAACTTTTTGGACTTAACGGAATTATCTTTGCACAGCCGTTTGCCGACGCAGTTGCGGTTTTAATTGCCGTAGGAATGTTTTTATTTTTGATTAAAGACCTAAAAGCTGAAGAAAAAACAATTTCTTCTCAAACAAACGAATAAAATACAAAAGTAAATATAAAGGCTGTTCGTAAAAGACGGCCTTTTTTTTTGTAAATAAAGTATTTTTATTATTGCGCAAAATGCAATATTCAATTTATTTTATTTCACTTTACGCAATACTAAGTTTTTTTGTAGAATAAATTATATTTTTACAAAAGCGGTAGGGATTGAAGTGGCTTGTTGCGGAACGAAGTGAAGCAATGGAGCGCGGCTAGCGCGGAACCACGGATAGCCCGACGGCAACTTGTTGCCGAACCGCCCGAAAAAAAATATTTAGCCGTTTGTCAATTTTCAATCGGCGCAAAACAGGAGATTTAATAAAAACTTTGCCTAAAATAACGTCAAAGTTTTTATTTATAAGTTTGCGTTGCAAACTTCATTATAAACTGCATATTCTCATTGCATTGCGAATATGCTAAAAAGTCAAATCGAAAGTTGAAACGTTCTCACTGACTTTTTACAGGAGATTTTTATGGGAAACAATTATTTCAATTCAATTCCGTGGCGCGAGGCTCGCCTGCAGCTCGGACACTGCCGCTCAATGGCAAAAGAGGAATTCGCTGACGGAGTGAACGCTCTCAAAGGCAAAAAAATCGTAATCGTAGGATGTGGCGCTCAGGGCTTGAACCAGGGACTTTGCTTGCGCGACTCTGGACTTGATGTTTCTTACGCTTTGCGCGAATCTGCAATCGCTGAAAAACGCCAGTCTTGGAAAAACGCGACAGAAAACGGATTCAAAGTGGGAACTTACGACGAACTGATTCCAACTGCTGACCTTGTTGGAAACCTTACTCCGGACAAGCAGCACACAGCAGTTATCACAGAAGTTATGAAGAGAATGAAGAAAGGCTCGGCTTTATGGTACTCTCACGGATTCAACATGATTGAAGAGGGAATGCAGATTCGCCCGGACATCACAGTTGTAATGTGCGCGCCTAAGGGACCGGGAACGGAAGTCTGGC
>NZ_DBJD01000077.1:0-20149 GCF_002297065.1 Treponema sp. UBA785
TTTTTTGAGCAGTTACAGGAAACGCCCAAAATAAAAAAAGCGACAGATTTATTATCCATCGCTTTTTAGAAAATTATATTTTGTGGCTGCAAATTGTTAGCTGGTTGCTAGCGGACAGTTAGACTTCTTCGGCGCTGCTCTTAAAGCAGGCAATGCCTTCGGCCATGTATTTTTCGCGGAGCTTTTGGCAGATTGCGATTATTTTTTCAGCCTCTTCTTCCTGACAGTAAATTATGTACATTATGTTGAGCTGTGGCCAAATTGCGTCTCCGAGGCGTGGATTTGAATAGCCGGCTCCCATTACGTTTGCCAGTTTTGTGTAACGGGCGGCGACTTTCTGTTCCTTAAATTCTTCCATAAAGTCTTCTTCGAGCGCCTGGGAAGTAATAATTTCCAGCCGTGTCAATTTTCCGGCGTGTTTTCTGATATTTTCGATATATGACATTTTATTCTCCATAAAGACCTCCTCTCCGACTTTTGTTTTTATTTATTGCCGGACTGTTTTATTTCAATTGCCTTTTGCTTTGCGGCTTTTTTTGCGGCCTTTTTAAGCCGTCGGCTATTAAAGATATAGTAAATTGACGGCATAATAAAGAGCGTCATTAACGAACCGAATGTCATTCCTCCGAATACTGTGAGTGAAATTGGTTGCATTGAAGACGAGCCTTCTCCTGGGAAGAATGCCATTGGAGCAAGCGAGATTACGGTTGTCAATGTTGACATAAGAATTGGGCGCAGGCGGTTGCGTGCTGCCTGAATACATGCTTCTTCGAGTTCGTAGCCACGTTTTCTAAGAAGGTTTGTGTAGTCAACAAGAACAATACCGTTGTTTACAATTGTTCCGACAAGAACCAGAACGCCCATGATTGTAATTACGTTAAGTTGGTTTCCAGTGAGCGCATAAATTGTCATTACGCCGATAAACGACAATGGAATTGTAAGAATTACAATGAACGGGTCGAGCATTGATTCAAACTGAGATGCCATTACTACGAATACGAGGAAGGCTGCAAGAATGATAACAAGGCCGAAGTTAAACACTGCTTCCATCATGTCTTCGAGGTCGCCAGAATAACTGATAATTACGCCGTCTTCTTTTGTAATGTTCTGTTCGATAAGTTTTACAACTTCTTTTTGAACATCGCCGATAGAAAGTCCTTCGTTTGGCTTTGCAGTTACGTGAATGATTCGCGACTGATTTTCGCGGAAAATTGTAACAGGAGCGGTTGATTCTTCATAATGCGCAAAACTTGAAAGAGGAATTCTCTTTCCGCTTGAAGTTACCATGGAAATTGAGTCGAGATCGCCAAGTCGTTCGCGGTCTTTTTCCGAAACGCGGACAACAACATCAATATCGTCTCCGTTTTTTGTAAACCGGCTTGCGGTTTTTCCGTTGATTACGCCTGCTATTTCTGAACCGACTGTATAAACGTTAAGTCCGAATTCCTGCATTCTGTCGCGGTCAAAAATAATATTTGCCTGTGGAAGTCCGTCTTCAAGGTCTGAATCTACTTCGCTTACCCAGTCTTTTCCTTTTTCTTCGAGAACTTTGCGAACTTGGCGTGAAGTTTCCATTACAAGATCCAGATCGTCTGATTTAATGTTTACAGATACACCGGAAGAACTTGAAGCGCTGTTTGCATTTGCGGCAAAACTCAAGGTTGCTCCTGGGAACATTGTAAAGTATTTTCTGAGCTTTGCTTTTGCTGTTTTTTCGTTGTCGTATCCTGGCAGACGGTCTTTTGGTTCGTACAAGCTGAATGTTACAGAACCTGTATTTGTTTCTGATGATGAAGAAATCATGCTTGTTCCGCCGACTGTTACGCTTGAATATTTAATGCCTTTTAATTCTTCGAGAGCCATTGTTTCAAATTCGCGGATAACATCTTCCGTAATTGAAAGTTTTGTTCCTTGCGCAAGTTTAAAGTCCACTTCAACGCTGTTAGCAGCAGAGGCCGGCATAAAGACGAATCCAACTAGTTTAATTGCGCCCATTGAAACAAAGAAGAGAACAACAATTGCCGCAATAAATGTTTTTCTGTGGTGAAGTACAAATGCAACTCCTGACGCATATTTTTCATCAAGTTTGTCAAAGAAGTTGTTAAAAAACTTGTTTATGGCATAAGCAAAACCTCTGCCTTCGTTTCTTGTTCCGCCGACTTTAGATACATATTTTGAACACAAAACCGGAACCAAGGCAATGGCAACGACAAGAGAAGACATAAGCGAGAAAATGATTGTGTATGCCAAATCGTTGAACATCTGTCCCATCATGCCCAATTTTTTCTGGAAAACAAGCATTGGAAGGAAGATACAAACAGAAGTCAAGGTTGAACCCATGATTGAAGTAACCATTTCCTGTGAACCAAGAATCGCTGCAACCTTTGGTTTTGCATCGCGCTGAATATAAGAGTAAATATTTTCAAGAACTACAATCGAGTTATCTACAAGCATACCAATACCTAGCAAAAGTCCTGCCATAGAAATCATATTGATTGTAATTCCTTTTAAGTACATACAGACGAGTGTAATCAAAACAGAAAGCGGAATTGAAAGTCCTACGATAAGCGTTGATTTTAAGCTTCGAAGGAAGATGAAAAGGACTGCAATTGCTAGCAAAGCACCCTGAACTACCGAATTTACAACTTCGTTGATTGTCTGAGAGATGATGTCTACAGTGTTTGAAGTTTCGAGAATTTCAACGTCTGCAGGAAGTTCCGTCTGAATCTTTGGAAGCTGTTTGCGTACGTTTTTTGCAGCCTGAACAGAGTTTTTGCCTGACTGTTTTGTAAGCATAATCATTACACAAGGACTGCCGTCAAGATATGCAAGTGTGGATTCGTCCTTGTATCCATCGTAAACGTCTGCAATGTCGCGGAGACGGATTGTACGAACTTCGTAGTCTGAGCCTGCTTTGTAAGAAATTACAGTGTTTTTAAGGTCTTCTATGCTTTTGTATTTACCATCGTTTTTGATTGTATAATTTATATCTCCAGAAGTGATTGTACCGCCAGAAGACTGAATGTTCTGAACTCCAATCATCTGCGCAACTGTGCTGATTGTAAGCCCATAGGCTTCAAGCCGGTCTCGCGGAATGTCTACGTTGATTGATTCTTCTCGTCCGCCAGAAACTGTTGCGGAAGCGATTCCGTCAAGCTGTTCAAGGCGGGGTTTGATTACGTCTTCGGCCATAGTCCTCAATTCTTCTGGAGTACGGTTTCCTCGCACTGCCAGATTCAAAATTGGCATCATTGAAGGATCCATTTTGATTGTAATAGGTGAATCGGCATCATCTGGCAAATAACCGCGCACCATATCGATTTTGTCCCGGACATCTCCTCCTGCGGCGTCAAGATTTGTACCGTAATTGAATTCGAGGAATACGATAGAAAGTCCTGACATTGAGCGGGACTGCATCTTTTTTAAGCCCGAAAGACCGGAAAGGGAAGTTTCGAGGGTTGATGTAACGCTTTGCTCAACTTCTTCCGGACCTGCATTGTCGTAAGAAGTAAATACAATCATGTACGGCAAATCCATTTCCGGGAACATATCAATTGGAAGCTGGGTTGTACAGAAAATTCCAAGAATAACTGCCAGTACAAAAAGAAGTTGGGTTGTTACGGGTTTATTTACACACTTTTCAGAAAATGTCATATAAATCTCCAGATACTGTTTTTTTCGGCTTAGTTTGAAGTTGAATTTGAAGTGATGTTTACTTTTACGCCATCATTCAAAAGCGACATGCCTTTTATTACGATTTCATCTCCGGCTTTAAGGCCTTTTGCAATTTCAGTTTTGTTATCGACAGAAAGTCCGGCTGTTACAGGAACAAGTTTTACGGTTGAGCGTTTGTCTGAATGAGGCTCAACTACGAAAACGTAATTTGCTGAATCGCGTGTTACAACTGCTGTCGAAGGAATTACGATGGCGTCTTTTACAGATTCTGTTACGAGCCTTACGCGGCCGTACATTCCGACTTTTACGCGGCTGTCTTTTTTGTCAAAATGAAGCTTTACGCCCATTGTGCGTGTTGCTGTGTCGAGAACCGGGCTGATTTCAAAAACAGTTGCCGGAAATACAACGTTTGGATAAGCATCGAAAGTTACAGTTGCTTTTTGCTTGTCAGAAATTCTGCTGATAAAGCGTTCTGCAATGTTGATTTTGATTTCGAGGTCGTCTGTGCGCGCAACATTTGCAATAGGAGAAGACTGGCTTACTGTCGAGCCGATTGTAGTTGGAAGAGAAGTGATTCTTCCTGTAATTGGTGAGTGAACCGGGCTGTCGTTGTAAACTGCTCCTGCGCGAAGCGGGTTTACATAAGCGATTACCTGACCTTTATTTACCATGTCGCCAACGTTTACGAGAATATTTGTAATTTTTCCTCCCTGATCCGGCAAAACGGCAACTGAGTTTACAGAACTGATGTCTCCGCCAAATTCAAGATAATCGTCGAGATTTCCGGCTGCGGTTGTCAAAGTGCTTACTGCAAAAACCTGTTCAGCTTCCGAGTTTGCTTCTGCGGCAGCGTCGTTTTTTTTGCCTCCGCAACTTATTGCCAAAGGTAATGTTATTGCAAGAGCGCCAATTGTAAAAATCAATTTTTTAAGTTTCATAAGTTTCCTCCAGTTTTAGATATGATATTTATTTTGTTATGGCAGAATTAGATCCGCCTGTTAGTTTTACATTCAGAGTATTTTCCAAATCCATAAGAGCGGAAATATACTGGTATTTTTGGTTCAACTGGCCAAGCTTTGCCTGATTCAAAGAATTTTCAGAATCGCGCAAGTCCAGGAGTTCTGTAGTTCCGCTGCGGTAAGAGCGCAGCTGCATATCATAGGCTTTTTGAGCAAGCTGAACTGAGCGGTTCATATTTTCAATCTGCTGTTTTGCCTGGTTTAACGTATCCACGGCTTTGCGAACTTGAACCTTCTGGTTTTCTTTAAGGCTTTCAACTGCAAGTTCAAGCTGTGCAAGCTGCTGTCGGTAATCTTTTACCTGCTGTCTGTTTGAAGACCACGGGAGCATATTTGTAAGGTTCCAGGCAAGCGTTAAGGTTAAACTTCCTGAATCGTACCATTTGTCATTTTTTCCCAAATCTCCTGCAAAACCGAATGCCTTAGCGTTTTGTGGAAGTCCCAGCGCAGAACCGTCTGTGTACATCGGAGTCCAGCCATAGCTTAATGCAAATGTCGGAACCCAGGTTGAAAGGTCGAGGGCGGTAATTCCTAATTTTGCGGTTTCCATATTTTTCTTCATTGACTGAATCTGAAGGTCGTTGTCTGCGTATTCATTTAGCAAGCCTTCTGTCGTTACATCGACATATTGCGGCTCGATAGAACTTGTAAGCTCAATTTTTGTGCCGACTGGAAGTCCGATTAAAAAAGCAAAAGTGTCGAACTGCTGGTTCAAAGTCTGTTCTGCAGAATCAACTGTCGGTTTTGTATTTTCGTAGTTTACCTGAGTTTGCAAAAGGCTGATTTCTGGAACAAGGCCGCTTTTAAAGTTTGCTTCCGCCTGAATCATTCGCCGACGAGCATTTTCGAGAGTCGTTTTTTGAATTTTTAAGCTTTCCTGCTGAAGAAGAAGCCCGTAATAAATTTTTTTGACATTTACGAGAGTTTCATTCTGGCTTTGTTCCCAGCTTATTTTTCCTGCCTCGTAATTTGCCTTTGCAATTTGAATTTTTGCAATGTATGCAGGTGTAAAATTCCAGCTTACAGAAGCGCCTCCGATTACATCCCAGCGAGATTCCTCATCTGGATAATCTGTGATGCCATATTGGGCGTAAGAAGGACTGATTTCGTTTGAGCGTTTCATTGTTCCGTTTACAGAAACATTTGGCAAAAAAACGTTCCAGCTTACGTCCGAAGCGCGTTTTTTCATTTCTAAATCAATGTCGTTGCTTTTTAAGGTGCGGCTGTTTTTTAATGCGTATTCAACAGCCTGGTCTATCGTTAAAGTAACGGTTTTTTCTTTTTGTTCCTGGGCAAAACCAGCAGAAATAAAAAGAGTTAAACTGAATGCAACAAGTAATTTTTTCATTTTGTTTCTTTACCTCCAATATTTTTTACTTTTATTTTAGGACTGTCAAAAAATTCAAAATCCTGAAAGGCTTCATTTTTTAGTCCAAATTTCAGTTCCTTAGTTTAAAATTTTGCTCCATACATCAAAAAATCAAACATATAATTCAAGGCCTGGTTAGTTTCTTCGTCCGAAAACTCGTGTTTTATTTTTAGAATTATAAGCGAAACAGGTAAAAGACCTGACCAAATCGTAATATGTTCCGGACGAACCGAAAATCCAAGGTCAACTTTTTGGGCAATCTCGGTCATTCTCGTTTCCCAGACATTATTTGGGCCTAAAAACTCTTTTTCGTCATCGACAGTGTGTTCTGCTCCATTTTGCAAAAGCCAGCAGCAAAGTGACAAAATCGAAGACCGTGTGGAAAAATACGAAATCTCGGTTTTCATATTGATATAGATGAATTCCGTGTAAGTTTTGGCTTCGGCGCAGTTTTCTTCGCAAATTGTTCCTAAAAGCGAAATTTCCTTTGCAACAAGATGAAGAAGCATTTTGTTTTTGTTTTCAAAATAAAAATACAGGCTGCTTTTTGCCAAGTTGAGCTCGTCGGCAATATGTTCGACTGTAACGTTGTTTATTCCATATTTTGCAATCACATTTGAAAAAGCGGTAAAAATTTTATCTTCTTTTGGCAAATCTTCTTCGTTAATTTTGCAAATTTCATCGAGTTGCGCAAAACGCTCTTTTGAAATTTTTGAAGTCTGATTAGATTCTCCGATTGTACCGACAATTCCTTTTTGAATAAAATTCACCATTTTTTTTGAAAAATCACCGGGTGAATCCGTTTTTTTTTCGCAGATAATTGCTTTTTCACGTAATTTTATAAAATACAAAATTGTAACTGCGCAAAAATAAATGCGTGAATATTTTGCCAGCGTGTTTTTTTGATAAGATTTGTCAAAATCGTTTTTCAGGCCTCTTGAACGAAATTCATCACAAACTTTTTTTTCAAAATCTTTTATCTGCGCATGAATAATTATAAAGTAGTTTATATATTGAGAATTTTCTGTAAAAAAGCTGATTATTCTTGCAATTTGTTCATTTAGGTTTTCTGAATCAGAATTTTTGTTTTGAATTGCCGATAGCTGAGAGTAAAGAATATCAAAAAACTGTTTCTGCATACTTTCTACAATAGCATCTCTGTTTTTAAAATGACGATAGATTGCCGTTTTTGAAATTCCGACTTTTGCCGCTAGCTGGCTCATCGAAAAATCCTTAAAATATGGCTGTTCGTAAAAAGAGAATGCTGCGTCTAAAATAAGCTGCTTTGTTGAAGTTTTTTGAGACACGACAACTTCCTTGTAAAAAAAACTACCGAACAATCGGTAACTAAAATATATCGAACAATCGGTAACTTTTCAAGGTTATAATTAAATTTTATGAAAAGAATTTGAGTTCATCTGTCTGGAAAAAAATTAAATTGAATATGAGCCTTTTTTTTTGTAAAATAAAAAAACTATGGAATTTACACAAGAATCTATCGACGCCCTCGTTGTCAACGAAGTGGACATTATGAAAAAAATTGCGGAAGAGCTTAATATCCGTGTAAGTCAGGTTAGCGCTGTTATAAGTTTGATTAACGAAGACTGTACAATTGCCTTTATTTCGCGTTACCGCAAAGACAAAACTGACAATCTTAACGAAGTTGAAGTTGCTGAATGTGATCACAAGTTTAAATCATATAAAAATCTTGAAGAACGCCGTCTGGAAATTGTCCGCGGAATTTTTGGCCAGGGAAAACTAACCGAAAGCCTTTACAATGCTGTTATGGGCGCAAAAACTTTGACAGAGCTTGAAGATTTGTGGGCGCCGTTCAAGAAAAAAAAGAAAACCCGCGGAATGGTTGCAATAGAAAAAGGTCTTGAGCCTTTGGCAGATTTTATTGAAGGACAGAACGACGATGCCGCAGTCGAAGCCGAAGCGCAAAAATTCATCAAGACTGATAACGAAGATGCCGCTTTGAATGTTGAGTCGTTTATGGACGCAATTGCCGGAGCGCAGGATATTATTGCCGAGAGAACTTCCCAAAATCCTCAGAACCGCTCGGATGTCCATGATCTTTACATGGCGGAAGGCGCAATCGAAACAAAAGGAATTGTTCCTGAAGGAGCTGATGCCGAAACTGCGGAAAAAACTTCTACATATAAAATGTACTGGGATTATTCCGAAAGTTTGAATCAGGTTAAGCCGCACAGAATTCTTGCAATGAACCGCGCAGAGCGTGAAGGCGCGCTTTCTGTAAATATCAATGTGCCGGTTGACGGTGCAATCGCTCTTTTGCAGAAAAAAGCAAAACCTTCTAATAAGTACCACAATGATGCGATTGAAGATGGACTTGTCCGCCTTCTTTCTCCTGCCGTAGTCCGCGAAATTCGCAGCAACGAGACTGACGAAGCTGACGACCACGGAATCGAGCTTTTCTCAGAAAACTTAAAAAATCTTCTTATGACACAGCCAATCAAGGGAAGCCGCGTTCTTGGCGTTGACCCTGGCTACAGAAACGGAACAAAATGCGCCGCTCTCGACGAAACTGGAAAATTCCTCGGATTTTTCAAAATCTTTCAGGAGCAGAATCCGCAGGACGCTTACGAGCAAATTAACAATGCAATCGACAAATACGACATTCAGGTAATTGCAGTTGGTAACGGAACTGGTTCTCAGGAAGTACAGGCGATTGTTTCTAAAGTTCTTTCTGAGAATTATTCTGATTCTGATGTAAAATACACTGTTGTTGATGAAAGCGGAGCTTCTGTTTATTCTGCTTCTCCTGTTGCGACAGAGGAATTTCCGGAACTTGATGTTATGGTTCGTGGCGCAATTTCGATGGGCCGCCGTCTTCAGGATCCTCTTGCCGAACTTGTAAAGATCGATCCAAAAGCAATTGGCGTTGGACTTTATCAGCACGACGTAAATCAGAAAAAACTTGCTGAACAGCTTGATGAAGTAGTTTCGTCAGTTGTAAACAATGTCGGTGTTAATCTGAACACTGCCTCTTATATGCTTTTAAAATACGTTTCTGGAATCAACCTTTCAACAGCAAAAAAAATCGTTGCTTATCGCGACACAAACGGAAAAATCAAGAGCCGCGAAGAGCTTAAAAAAGTTCCTGGAATTGGACCGAAGGCTTTTGAGCAGTGCGCAGGCTTCCTTAAAATTGCAGAAAGTTCCGATCCGCTCGACAATACTTGGGTTCACCCGGAAAACTACGAAGTTGCCCGCGAAGTATTGTCTTACGTTCAGCAGAAAAAGACAGTTCCTGCAGATGTAAAAAAATCTCTCTGCGAAAAATACAGCGTCGGCGAAACAACTTTGAACGATATAATAGAAGAACTTGGAAAACCAAACCGCGACCCTCGCGACGGCTATCCGGCTCCAATCATGCAGAAGGGCGTTGTAAATTTTGAAGATTTGACCGTCGGAATGAAAGTTACCGGAAAAATCAAGAATGTTGTTGACTTTGGTGCATTTGTTGACATTGGCTTGCACGAAACAGCTTTGATTCACATTTCTGAATTGAGCGACAATTTTGTTTCTGACCCAATGGACGTTGTAAAAGTTGGCGATGTAAAAGAATTTACGATTATCGACCTGGACAAAGACCGCAAGCGCATTTCTCTTTCGTTAAAGAGCGACGCTCACACTCGTCTTGGACAGACAAATGAAGGCAAAAAGCCAAAGGCTATGGACGGAAGCGCTCCAAGACGCAAGGTTGTCGTTGTTAAAAAGGGAGGCGAAAAACCTCGCGAAGCCACATTTGCCGGTTCTAAGCGTCCGGGCGCAAACCGTGGAAGCGATGACGGCTTGTCATACAATCCGTTTGCAGCGTTCTTCAATAATCAGAAATAATCGAAAAAAGCGTTATTTTATAGGAAAATAACGCTAAAATTATTGGAATTTGCCATTTTTGCTTTATACTTGTGGTATGAAACAGAAATGGCAATTTTTTTTAGTCCTTAGCGGACTATTTGCAGGTTTTAATTTTTTCTCATGCGACTTGGAAGCTCCAGAAAGAATTTCCATAAAGACGAGCGGAACAAATTACGAATTTCCGCTTGGCAGCGGCTCTTTTTTGATTCGCGACAAGATGAGCGCAAGCGAGCTGCGCAAGAATTTTAGCGAAAATCTTTCAGAAGGTTCGGAAGAAATAAAAGTTTACGATTACAATCCGACCAAATGCGACGACGATGTGCTTCAATATTTAATAAAATATCCGATTAAGGAAGTATCGCTTGGGCTTTCTGCTGACGGCACAAACGATATGAATTTTTCGACAAAGATTGAAATTTCAAATTTGAACGAAAATATCGGAGAGGCCCTCAAAATCGAAGAAAAATCTTATCCAATTATAGAAACTGGCACTGATTCGGTAATTCCAGAAAACAAGGGAATCCCTTTTAATATTACGGCACCTTCTTTTTCAAGAATTAAGCTTTCTGCCGGAAGTTTTAAAATCTCTGTAAATCCAGAAAACGCTGTTTCCGAAGATTTTGAATTGAACGCAAAAGTAATTTTGTGTGACGAAATTGGAAATGAAATTGCTTCGAGCGAAGAGCGCAATATTGCTTCTGGAACAGGAGATTCTCCCCTTGTGCTCGACCTGAGCGGAAAAATTTTGCAGCCTGAAATGAGATTTAAGCTTTCTGGAACAATGAAGGGCGGAACAGCAGGCACCGTTCATAATTTTAAAGTTTCTATGCAGGCAGATTCTTTCAAGATAAAGCAGGTTGCTGGTTTAACCATGACTGCCGAAGAAATTGGAGACTTGGACGATAATCCAGAGACTCCTGACGGCTGTGTTTCTTTTGAGAGCGACTTTGATTTTAGCGGTATAAACGATTATTTAATCAGCGCGGAAATCGAATCTGGAAAATTGAACGTGTTCAGCACAATTCCAGATGGCTGGAGCGGAATTACTGCCGGCATTGAAAAAATAAATGTTTCGCAGGGAGACGGTTTTAAGGTTTCTGAAAATGAATTTTCTGACGAAACATTATCTGCCGAAGACGCCGCAAAATATCTTTTCAATAAAACCGCAATTCTCGAAAATCAGACTATAAAACCTTCCGATGATGCAGGAAACGTCAAGGTAAGCGGACAGGTTTCTGTCAGTTTTGAAAATGCAACCCTTATTTTTGATGAAGCAACTGCCAATCCCGAAGTAGAAATCGGCGGTTCTTGTAAGATTGATAAAATCAAAAGCCTTAAAGTCGACATTTCCGCTTTGAGCGAGGCTTCGGATTTGACTGGCGAAGTTGACACCGGTTTGAATTTCTCCAATTTGTTAAAGGACAATCTTGGAGATGCGAGCGACCTTATAAAAAATATTCAGTTTTCTGGAGTTGAAGGCTATGTTTTTGCGATTCAGCCGGGAATTAAGGTTTTTAACGGAGTCAATTATTCGAACTGTAAACTGGAAGCTGTTTACGAAACTGACGGAATTAGTAAAACTTCTGAACTTGTAAATGGCAGTCTTGGCCTTAAAGAAACTCAAATTGATTTGGATGCGCTTGCCGACGAAGATTATATGATTACAGATTCTTCGATTTTTTCTCCAGAAAACTATTCTGTAAAGACGAAAGATTCTGCGGTTTGCGAGCTTTTGAACGATATGCCGGACAGTTTAAAAATCAAATACGAATTGAGCGGTTTTTCAAATGCGACAAATGAACTCGAATTAACTGGCGAAGATTTTGAAAAATTGACTGAATTAAAGTCGGTTCAGATTTTTATTCTTCTTAAAGTTCCGCTGCAGTTTACTTTGACAGACAAGGTTGATTTTCCGCTTGATTATCATGAAGCAGACGGTTATGTGACGGTTTCTGACATTCGTCATCTTATAAATACAATAAACGGCGACGATGACTTTGACGAAAACGAAGACCTCTTAAAACGCGACAGTGAAGAAGATTTTGAGGATGTTACAGATTATTTTGATCTTGTAGATTCGGTTTCGATTTATTACAAGACAACAAATTCTACTCAGCTGGAAATTTCGGGAAGTATAAAAGATGACAGAAATCTTATAGAAGAAAAAACTCTTTCGTTTGAACAAAGCGAACCAGGCGCAAAGTTCAAAAAAATTGGACTGACTGGCGAAGAAATAAAAAATGTTTTTGACAATTATCCTTTTACACCAAAAATTCCGGTCAAAATAAAGGCTGACGGACAGTTAAGGCAAATTCCTCGCAATGCGGAGTTTGGAATGTCAGGATATGTTCAAGTAAAACTTAGCGGGCAGGTTGAAATCTGGAACAAAAACGAAAAGGAGGAAAACTAAAATGAAAAAACTTCTTGTTTGTTTTTTGACTTTTATTTGCGCTTCTCTTTCGTTTGCAGAATTGAAACGTTACGACCGTAAAATTGAACTTGGGATTGAAACAGAAGCCGGAGCTTCTAACAATTTTGTCCGCTTAACGGACTTGCTTGTAAAAGACCTTGTTATCGACTTGGACGAATTTTCAAATGAGCTTTCCGATGACGGTTTTATAATAGATTTTAATGCCAACGTAAAAAGCTGGTTTGCGCTTAATTTTAACGAAAAGTTCAGGCTTAATTTTTTCTGGGGAATTGACGGCTCAGGATATACAGGCATTTCAAAAAACTTTTTTGATCTTTTTTGCAAAGGTTTTGAAGTAAATTCGAGCGAAACGATTGATCTAAAGATTTTTAGCGATGTTTATGTTCAGACTGGAGCAACATTCAAGACAAAGATAAAAGATTATGGAGTGCATTTTACGCCGGCAATTTTTGCTCCTGTAATTCATATTATGGAAACAAAAGGAACAGCAAAATACACATCGAACGAAGACGGTTTAATGCGCGCAGAAGCAGATTTGCCGTTAAATGTTTATTCTGCAATTGATTTGGATGGAATTGACGACAAGACAATTGATTCTGCATTTATTCAGGAATCTCTCTCTGAACTTGTAAAAAGCGCCGGTTTTGACTTTTCGGGCGAAGTTGAAAAATCGTTTGGAAAAAGACTTGATCTTGGAATTTTTACAAGAATACCAGTTGTTCCAGGACGCTTAAAATACAAGGCTTATAAACGCTTCTGGGGAGTTTTTGAGCAGCAGAATGCCTTTGGTATTTTTGACGAGACAAATTCTTATACAAAAGATTATGGTGAAGATGATACCGTTTACAGCAAGGAAACAAAAAAAGTGCACAGGCCGTTTATTTTCGGTTTGGAAGCTACCTGGAGACCTTTTGGAGCGTGGTGCGAAATTTGTCCGAAAGTTGATCTTGCAGTGCGGAATCCTTATTCAAGCGACTGCATGGTTTACGGTGAATACAATTTATCCGCAGACTTCAGGTTGCTGAACGTTGTTGGCTTGAAATTTGCAACAGGATACGAAAATCTTATCTTCAAACATTCTATGGGCTTTATAATAAATGCCCATATTCTTGAAATTGACGCCGGAGTTCAAACTCGGGGCGCGGACTTTTCAAGAAGTTTCGGCGTAACAGGTTTTGCCGCTTACGTCGGATTAAAAGCAGGATTTTAGTTTTTAATGATACCGGTGTGCCCATGCGCGCGGGCTCATGCCGGTATTTTTTTTGAATACTGAGCTAAAGTAATTCTGATTTTGAAAACCAAGGCGCGAAGCAATTTCTGCAAGTTTTATAGATTCAACCTGGAGAAGATTTTTTGCCTGCTCAATTTTTAATTTTTCGTGCAATGTTTGAATTGTAAAGCCCGTCAGTTCCTTTGCTCTGCGTACAAGATGAGATTTACTTACCATAAGCTCATCTGCCATTTTGTCGAGATTTGTCATTTCACTTAGATGTTCAACCAGATAATTTGTAATTTGCCGGACAGTAATTCCATTCCGGTTTTCCTGCGAATTTTCGGATTTTAAATGCAAGATTCCAACAAGCTGCTCGCTTGAAAGCAGCATTGACCGTTCTTTTGTGCGGCCTTCTTTTAAGTAGACAGAATGAAGCGCATTGCTCAAAAGCATTCGCACAGTGTCGTAAACAGAAATGTTCTGAGTGCCGATTTCCAAAAAAGCATAGCCAAAGTATCTGTCAGCGTGATAAAGAATTTCGAGCATAAGACTGTAGCGTCTGCCGTGCGGAAAAAAAGTTTTTGGAATACAGGCTGGATCGTAAACTTTGAAAGGCAGTTTTTCCTTTATGTCGAGAGGCGGCTCCGGCAAAATCAATTCGATGTTTGAAGAAGTCAAATCAATTGTCATATTGTCGGAAAGGCAAAGCACAATTCCAGGAATTTCCATTTCTGAAAGCTGATAACGCAAAACGTCTTGAATTTGTTTTCCAGTCGTCGCGCTTGCAAAATTCATGGCAATTTGAGACAAATTGTTCATTAAATAAGAATTTTCGCGGGTTGAGAGAGTGTCGTATTCAATAAAAACTGAAACAAGTGAACGTAGCTGATGAAAAATATTTTCGATATGAGAAAACTGTTTTTCATCGTCTTTTACCATTGGAAGAATGATTTTTCGCAAGTTTGTAATATTTTGCTGGAGCTCGCTATTTACAAGGACAGAATCTTTCCGGATATTTTGCAAGAGATTTTGAAACCATCGCAATATTGAGCTAGGACTTTTTTGTTCATAAATATCATCAAAAATAGCATCAATAAGATTTTTGATTTCTGCTTCCGAGCGTCCTGAAAAAATATTTCGGGTTAATTTAAAAAGATAGTTTCTAACTTCTTCTTCGGACAGATTTGAGCCATGCATAGAGTTCGATGTGTTTATTTCTTCGCCGGCATCTTCAATGCTCTGTTCAAAACAACCGCACGACTGGCGGATAAGAAGGGTTGTAGGAACAAGACGCGTCTTGAATTTTTCTTCCGGAGCCATAATTCTGTCGATTAAAAGTTCAACAGCAGCATAACCGCGCTTAAAATACTCAAGATTCATCGTTGTAACTGGAGACCGCGCGGTAATTCCATTGTATTGGTTGTTAAAGCCTGTTACGGCAACATCTTTCGGAACGCAGATATTTTGTTTGTCTAATTCTTCGATTACAGTGGCCGCAATAATGTCCGAAGACGTTATAATGCAGTCGATTTCTGAGCGGTCTTTTAAGTTGTAAGCAGAACAAAGTTTGTTAACTGCCATGGCAATGTCGATCGAATCCATCGTTTTTGTCATATAGATTGAATCAGGCAGTTCTGAAATTCCGTATTTTTTAAGTTCGTTTTGAAAAGCGTTAAGACGGCGCATATGTGGTTCTGAAATTTTTGAACCAATAAAGACAAAGTGCTTGTAGCCGTGCTTATTTATAAGATGATCCATTATCAGCGCGATTGAAGAATTGTTGTCTATGCGGATACACGGAATTCCTTCAATATCAAGATAACCGATGTCTACCATTGGAAGCGGTTTTAAAGCATTAAAAGTTTGAACTATGGTTTTTGTGTCTAAAAAAGAGCAGAGCGAAGAAGTCCAGGTTACAAGTCCGTCAACGAGAGGAGCTTTCATAAAACGGAAAGTTTTCAGATAGTGTGAAATAAAATCAATATCGTCAAAAAGCGAATATTTGATTGCTCCTGCAAAGTTGATGAAATTTAAATCGTAATCAGAGGCGGCCTTCATCATGCCGGCAATGTATTCTTGACCGATAAATGAACGGAAATCGGCAATTCCTGTAAAACCGACAGTAACACGGTTTCCCTGATTTTTGCGTTGAGTTAAAAAAGCGCGGCGTTTTGCAATTCCTTGGTTCATAGTTTTTCTATTATAGCACTACAATGAGCATTTTTTATAGAAAAATTTATAAAAATAATGAACCGAAGTTTGCCAAAAAAAAACTAATTCAATCCCATAAAAAAAGGAAGAATTATTACGGAAAGAACTCCGCAGACAGCAATGCTCAGACCGCTCATTGCGCCTTCAACATCGCCCATTTCCAGAGCTTTTGAAGTTCCCATTGCGTGCCCGCAAGTTCCGCATGCGACACCGCGGGCTACAGGTTCTGCAATTTTAAAAAGACGACAGAGAATTAGGGCAAAAGTGTTGCAAAAAATTCCTGCCACGCTGACCATCATAATTGTAAGGGCTGCAAGGCCGCCGTTCTGTTCGGTGATTGCAATTGCGATTGGCGTTGTAATTGATTTTGGAAGAAGAGAAACGTATTCTTCGTGCCCGATTTTAAAAATAAGGCAAACTCCAAGAACAAAAAAAGCGTTGGAAATAATTCCGCTTACTATTCCAAGCACGATTGCAAGCGCATTTTCACGAAGTTTTTGGAATTGACGGTAAAGAGGAATTGCGAGAGCGACTGTTACCGGCGTCATAAGATAATACAAAAAATTGGCGCTTTTTAAGTATTCGGAATAAGGAATTTTAAAAATAATCAAAACAGCGATTACAATTGCGCTGGAAACAAAAAGCGGCGAAAAAAGAACAAAATGTGTTTTTTTATAAAGCCAGGTTGCCGCCAAAAAACTTATAAGCGTTATTGAAAATCCAAACGAAACAGAATTTGTTAAAAAAGTTGAAATATGCTCCATTTTTTAATCCTTATTGTCTGCCATAGAATTTGACGGCTGAGATTCTAAATTGCCGGAAGATTTTTTGTTATTTCGGGAACGCGCAAGTTTTGCAAAAAATTGAGTTACGTGGCCGACAACAAAAAAAATAAAAGTTGTGCCGAGCAAAGTTATAATTAAAATCGGAACCCAGTGTTTTTGAATAATTGGCCAGGCAACGATTAAACCAACGGTCGAAGGAATAAAAAGAAGAGGCATAATTTCCAAAAGAAAATCAGAAAAAACTTCGACTTCCTGCAGCGGCATAATTTTAAACTTTAACGCGCAGAACATGAGCACAAGGCCGTAAATCGAAGCCGGGACAGGCAGCGGAATAATTTTGTGCAAAACCTCGCCAATAAAGCAGATTGTTACAAAAATTGCGAATTGTTTAACGAATTTCATAAAACTAACTCAAAAAACGAATATTAACAAAAGTTATAGCAAAAAAGCCGTTAATTTAATATAAAAAACTCAAAAAAATTTTGTTTTAAGAGGCCGGAGCGCAATTTGCCCGCAAACCCGCTTTCCACAGTTCCGCTATACGCTGCATTCGGCAAAGCCGAACGCCTCCGGCGCTGTTCCAATCGGGGCTAGGTTTTGTGGCAGGAATTAAAATAAACCTACAGGCAGAGCAATTCTCTTAATAAGAAATAAAATGCAATTTCTAAAAATATTGTCAAAAACTATTAAAATTACAAAGTAAGCGACAAGATCGAGGATTACAACTGTAAAAAATTTTCTTTTAATTGTTAAAAAAGAAGAACCGCAGGTAAACTGAAACGAAAAAAACACCAAAATATAAAGCGCAAGAAAAATCAAGAATTTATCGTTTACAAGGCTTAGACAAAGTGTAGAAATTGCAAGCAGGAGAATTGCAACGATTTTATTTGCGCCGTTAGCTAAGAAAAGCAAATAAAAGAATTTGAATAAAAGGTAAAAAATAATAAGTGCAAAAATTACAAAAACGGCAGTTTCAGAAATATTTTCTAATGGAGAAAAAGAATTAGCTAGTATAATTATTGTGTTAGCGTTTAAGTTAATAAAAAAATTTTCTAGTTGGTCAAAATTTAAAAAATCATGACGGATATAAAAGATAATTCCGCAGGCAAAGATTACTTCAAAAATAATGTCAAAAAAGTGAAAAATCCCGCGTACGAATAATTTATTTTTGAATGATTTTGTTTTTTTGCAAGGAGTTTGAACCTCTGTTTCGTCAGAAGTTTTTTGTTCTGTTTTAGATTTTGTTTCTGGCTGCGAAAAATCGTCTGTATTGCAATTGTTTTGAGTTTTTTTATGAACTTTGGAGATTTTTTTTCTAAAGTCAAGAAGTTTTAAGCCAATTGAAGTTAACCAATTTTGAATTGCAGAAATAATTTTTTTGAAAAATAATTTTATCTTAAAAAAGAGCTCAGAAAAGAACATTTTTGTTTTAATTTTAGCGAGGCAAAAAACACTTTTACATTTTATAAAAAAAGACTTCATACTTTCCCCTTCAAAAATAAAATTATCTGCAAATGTATGTCGCGACAGTCTGATAAGAGCCTGCTTTTGTGGACGAAACGCCTATATTAAGTTGGCTGACATTTTTCGGAACTGAAAAATCCAAAGAGAATGTTCCGTCACCATTTTTCTGCATTTGTGAAAAATTCTTGCCGCAGATTACAGCCGCAAAATTTTTGCTTGGACAATTAATTTCAAAATGATAGGTTTCATCTTTTTTTTAAGGCATTTCAATCGGGCAAATTACTTTTGCATCAAAAGAATTCTGATAAATTCGAGGATAACGAATTTGACTTCCTTCCTGAGCATTCACAAAAAATTCTGCACATCTGGTGCCTTGATTTCCTGATTTTTTATAATAGAAAACCTGAATCCGGTAAGTTCCTGCTTCGGGAAATTGAATTACGGTGTTTGAAATATTTCTGTTCGTTTGGGTAAAAGTTGCGTTTTCAATTCTCTTGTTTTTTTCTGTCTGAACTACTGAAAAATCTAAGTAATAGTTTGCTTTTGTTTCATATTCAAATTGAATCGAATTTAAGACTTGATTTGTTTTCTTGGGTAATTCTGCATTTTTAATTATAAAATTTTCAGCGACTTCAAAAAATTTCGGCCTAAAATCTGCAAGTTTTAAAAACTCGGTATTTGAAACCGGTTCTTTTAAAAGTTGTTGTTGTTGTCTTTCTGGCAGATGTGTAAAAATAAAATGTTCTGGTTTTATAAAAAGCCAATCAGTTGTATATTTTTGAACCGAATTTTTTCCGTTCATGTAACCAGAATCCCAAGTGCTATCGATAAAATAATAGGCGTTTTCAATTTTTACCATATTCCATGCATGGTTTGAATCCGTATTGTTTTCTGTCATAAGGGAAGTGCCGACTCCGCGTGCATAGCCGGAAACCTTTGAATTTTTAAAATTTAAAGTGTCCAAAAATTTCTTCAAAAGATTTGAATATCCCTCACAAACTGCATAGCCAGTTTTTAAAACATTTTCATAATTTTGAGGCGGAACTGTTCCTGCCCAAAAATTCTTAGCATCATATTTTACATTTAAAGCAACGAGGTCATGTGCAATCTTCACTTTTTCAAAATCATCTGTAGAATTTGAATTTATAAATTCGCAGCATTTATTTACGTATTCTGCCGGATTAGAAGTTTTTAACTTTGCAATGTTTGTAGGAATTTTCTTTGCCATAGGATGCGGCGTATCTGTTCTAAAAGAATAAGCTTTTTCGTAATCTTCTGGAATTTTATACATTGTTGAAGAGACTTTTTTATTTTTTTGAGTTTCATTATTTTGAATGTTGGAATTTTCACTCTCGAAAAGAGAAGAAATTGCTTCTTGTAAAGAATCAATAGTTGTACAAGAAGAAATAATAAAACTTAATATTACGCAAAAGGTTGTAAAAAGTAATTTTAATTTAGATTTCATAAAAATATTTTAGCATAAATTCTTGGAAAATCAATTTAATAGGTAATAAATATTACTTTTAAAAGAGTTCTAAAAAACAAAAATGTCTGCATAATTTTTACTTATGAACGCAGACAAATCTGATGTTGCACAAATCTTTGCTCAGAATTTAAAAAAACATAGAAAAAGAGTTGGACTAACACAAAAGCAACTTTCAGAGCGTCTGGAAATTTCTCAAAAACATCTTTCATTTATTGAAACAGGCGTTCAATTCGCTTCTGCGTCATTGATTGACAGAATCTGTCGGGAACTGAACATTTCCTGCGGAGATTTGTTTGCAAGCGAAAAAGACGTCAATATAAAAGAAGTGAATATGATTTGCGCAATGATGCAGAATATTATGTTTCCTCGGCTGACAACGATTGAATCAAAACTTGAGAATATAGAAAAAAAACTGAACAAAGAACAGAGTATGTCTTTATAATTGCCCAAAAACGAATATCTCATTAGAATAGAAGAAATTTGTTGTTTTTGAACAAAAAAATGTGGCTCTTGCGCCACCAGGATGGATAATATAATGGAAAACAGTAAAAGAACAGTAACTTGCGGCGAGCTTACTAAGGCTGACGTTGGCAAGAAAGTTGTATTGAACG
>NZ_DBJD01000011.1:0-9848 GCF_002297065.1 Treponema sp. UBA785
TGCTCCTGCCTTTTGTTGTTTTTGTATTTAACTTTCTGTTAAAAAAAGTCTTTTAATTTACAATTCGGGTTTGCAGGGATATAATATTTATATGACAGATTTACTTACTGATTCGGAATTTGAAAAATTTCGCAAAATTATTTACGACAAGAGCGGTATTACTTTTTCGGCAACAAACCGTTCGATTCTTGATTCGCGCTTAAAGGAGAAATTGCGCGAAAAAAATCTGGCTTCGGTTCAGGATTATTATAATTTGATTATGTCTGATGAAGGCGAAATGAAAACGATGCTCGATTCTGTTACTACTAATTTGACTCGTTTTTTTAGAAACCAGCCGCATTTTGATGCTCTTGTTCATTATGTAATTCCTCATATTATTGAAGAAAAAAAGAAAACTGGCGGAACTGTTATTAAGATTTGGAGCGCCGGCTGTTCTACTGGCGAAGAACCTTATACGATTGCAATGATTCTAAAAAGTCTCTTGCCGCCGCCTTATACTTTCCAGATTACGGCTTCTGATATTTCTTTGAAGTCACTAATGGTTGGTCAGCAGGGATTCTATCCGGAATCTAGAATTCAGGGGATTCCTCCAGAATATTTGTCAAAGTATTTTATAAAAACAGAGAACGGTTATCAAGTTTGTAAGGAATTGATTTCTACAATAAAATTCGACTACCACAATCTTAGAAATGATTCTGGTATGAGAAATCTTGATGTTGTTTTTTGCCGTAACGTTTTGATTTATTTTGACGAAGCAGCTCAGAAAGCGTGCATTGATAGATTTTGGGACGCTATGGGCAAGAAATCTTATCTTTTTATCGGTCATTCTGAATCGCTCTTTGGAATGGATACGAAATTCGAATTTTTAAAGACAGACTGGGCGTGTCTTTATCAGAAAAACTTATAGAAAAAGATTATTTTTGCTTATACGAATTTGATTTGTGGCTCTTTGAAAATATATTTTTGTTTGAGCGCGCATTTTTTTTCGATTTAGTTATGGGAGATTTAAAAATGGACGACATTTCGGTTTTGGTTTGTGATGATTCTGCGTTAATGAGAAATGTTATTTCGCGGGTGATTGACAATACTCCTGGAATGAAAGTTATTGATAAGGCGATGAACGGGCAATTCCTTATAAGCAAACTGGAATATACAAAGCCTGATGTTATTATTTTGGATATTGAAATGCCTGTTATGACGGGAATTGAATATCTTCGCTATCGTAAAGAACATGGTCCTGATATTCCTGTAATCATCTTGTCTTCTATCGCTGAAAAAGGCGCTGCCGTAACTATGGAAGCTCTTGAACTTGGTGCCTGCGATTTTATTACCAAGCCAAACGGTTCTGTTTCTGTAGATATAAACTCTGTTGCTGACCGTCTGATTGAAATGATTGCTTCTTATGGCGGAGCTCAGGCGCGTTTTAATGGAAAAAATGTTTACAGCACTGATTACTACATTCGCTTGAATTCGGAGCGGGCGATTGAAAGAAAACTGCATGAGGCTCTTGGCGATAAAGCTAAAGATGTCGTAATTCCTCCTCCGAAGCCTATTCCAAAAGATTTTGAAACTTTTATTCCTCGTGAAAAGAAAAATATTGTTGCTATTACTCCGTTGCATGCTCCTGGAAAAATTAAACTGATTGCGATTGGGATTTCGACTGGCGGCCCTAATGCGTTACGTGAAGTTTTTGCAAATATCAATCCTGGGGTTAGACAGCCAATTATGGTTGTTCAGCATATGCCTGCTGGTTTTACAAAAGAATTTGCTGCAAGTCTTGACAGAATTTGTCCTTTGAGTGTTAAAGAAGCGGAAGATAAGGATGTTCTTGAAGAAGGTCATGTCTATATTGCTCCGGGTGATTTTCATATTGTGGTTGAAAACAATGGGTTTGGAAAATATCAGATTCGTACAAACCGGTTGCCTCAAAGAAATGGACACAGACCTTCGGCAGATGTTATGTTTGAGTCTGTTGCAAAGGTTTTTAAGTACAATGCTCTTGGTGTAATTATGACCGGCATGGGAAAAGACGGTGCTGTTGAGCTTGCAGAAATGCGTAAGCAGGGTGCGTGGACTTTGGGACAGGATGAAAAATCTGCCATTGTTTATGGAATGCCACGTGTTGCATGGGAACTTGGCGCTGTTCAAAAACAGGTTGCCTTAGACAAGATGGCTGAAGAAATAAGCAGTCTGGCAATGGCAAATTATTAAAATAAAAATTTAAAACCAAAAAAGCGATGATTGAGCTTTGTGTGAGCTGTATCACTCATCGTTTTTTTTATATTTTTTGCTTTATTATTGGCGACAATGGTATGAATGTTGCTCTGCTAAAGATAAAGATTGCCAGTTCGCCTAAGATAAATGCTGAAAATCCTGTCAAAAACCTTATAGTTTCGTTAAATTGAATATTTGCTGGAAAATTTGCTATTTTAAACAGAATAGGGGCAAAATCAAGAGCAAGAATGCAAAGTGCTATGGGCAAGAAAAGTGCACAAAGCCCCTGTAAAATTCTGACTGGCTTTTTTAAGGCTATTCTGACGATATTTCCTTCTTCGAGATTAAAATTCTTTATATTTAATGCGGTAAATGTCTTTGTGCTGTGCCTGCATGTTCTTATAGAAGGGCAGTTTATGCAAGCTGACGAAAAAACTGAAGCCAATAAAACTTTTTGAGAATTTTGCGAAACAGAAATGACTCTAGCAAAATTAAGCATTTGTTTGTCCGTAATTTTTGATTGTTTTTAACTGAGCATCGCAGAGTTTGTAGCCGACTTTATTGCCTGTTTCTTCATATGTGTCGCGTAAGTTAAAGAGTGCGTCATAATAATATGGATCGATTGTAATTGCCTGTTCAAAGGCTTCGGAAGCGTTTTCGTATTTTTCGAGATTAAAATATATTACACCGAGTGTGTTCCAGAGTCTTGAATTGTTGCAGTTGTTTTCTAGTCCTTTATGGCAGAATTGCAACGCTTCTGTTGTAAGACCTATGTTAAAATCAATTAAAGCAAGCGTTTCGATTACTTGATCATCTTCGGCTTCGATTGAATAGGCCTTGTCCAAAGATTCTTTTGCACGCAAAAGGTCGCCTGTGTCGCGGTAAGTAACGCCAAGATTGTACCAAAGCCGATAGTTGTTTTTTTCCAAGGTAATTGCTTTTTGAAAACATGCAATCGCTTCTTGATATTCGCCGTTGGCTGCAAGTTTTATTGCCTGAGAATTAAGTTGTGAAACATTTTCTTTTTTTGCCGGCATATTTTTACTTCCGTTTTTGCTGTGGTTAACGCATTGAATTGAAAAGCTCTTCAATCAAGGTGCCTATTTCTGTTTTACTTCCGTAAAATAGTGCAAGCTCCTGACTTTTTTGTGTTACAAGTTCAGAACCTTTTTTTGCCGCCTGCTCAACCGCTCCGCTCTGTGTTAAAAGCTGAATTGCTTTTTCGACGGCTGGGCTTTCTATTCCTTCATTTTTTGCCTGAGTAAAATACTGGGCAAGTATTTTTTCGTTCTGCGGATTTTTTTGCAGATGCAGAAGCACTGGCAGAGATTTTTTGCCTTCGACAATATCATCTCCGCGTTTTTTGCCTGGATTTCCGGTTGTAAGGTTTTTTACATCGTCAATAATCTGGAATGCAACACCAATATCCTGAGCGATTTTTCCAGCTTCTTCGATTTCTGAATCAGTTCCGCCTCCTGCAAGAATTCCGAGTTTGACTGCAAGGCGTGCGAGAGTTCCTGTCTTGTTACGAACCATGGCTGTATATTCTTCGGTTGAAGGAATTAAGTCTGGATTTCTGTGCCATTTAATGTCCATTGCCTGGCCGAGGTGCAAAAGCCGCAGTTCCTGCAGAAAAAGTTCATAGAGACGCAATTTTTCGTCGGAAGACAGACTTAACGCTTTTATTGCGGTTGGTGCTTCAAAATAGAGCCAGCTCCCTGCGTTTATGGCAACGTCCATTCCGTAAGAAATATGTGCGCAAGGTTTTCCGCGCCGCGTGTCTGCTCCGTCTTCTATATCATCGTGAATAAGGCTTGCTGTGTGTGCAAATTCAACTAGCGGAGTTAAACCGTAGGCTTTTGTTGAATCTACATCTGTTTTTTTTGCCTGGGCTGTCATTTGCGCGCAGAGCACGAGAAGCAATGGCCGCCACCTTTTTCCGCCAAGCGAAACTAAGTGTGCGCAAGGCTGGGTTAAAACCGAAATATGTTCCTGATTTATGCACGAATCTATTTTTCCGAAAGACAGTTCTTTCCAGCTGTCATTAAGTTCTTGCGGCAGAATTTTTTGTAGAGAGAGTTCAATTTGTTCAAGTCGAGATGTAAATTCTTGTTTCATAGCTTTATTATAACTCAAAAACAAAATTTTGTGTACGAGTGATTTTGATTTGCGTGAAGGATTGGAAGGGCGGCTTATGAAGCCGTTGCGGAGCGAAGCGTAGCAATGCAGGCGGAAGCCGGAACCCTGGAAAGCCTGACGGCAATTTTTTGCCGGCACGCCCCTTAAAAATCCAAAAAAAAGCGGTAAACTTTCATTTACAAAACAGTAAAAAAATGAGTAAAATTTGCCGATTAAGAATTATGGCATCGAACAGTTATGAAAAGCCGGATTTTTGGTCGCAAAAAGCTTTTTCGGAAGGCTATCCTGCGCGTTCGGTTTATAAATTAAAAGAAATTGACGAAAAATTTCATATTCTCAAAAAAAACAGCAGGGTTTTGGATTTGGGAGCGGCCCCTGGAAGCTGGACGACCTTTTTGCTCAGAAATTTAAGTCCGGAAAGCAAGGTTGTTTCCTGCGATTTGAATACTCTTGCAAAAGATGTCAAGGGCGACAATCTTGTTTTTATTCAGGGCGATTTAACTGACAAAGCTATTTTGGAAACTATAAAAAAAGAAGGTCCTTTTGATCTTGTGGTTTGCGACGCAGCTCCTAAAACAACAGGTAACAGAATTGTCGATACTGCGCGTTCTCAGGGGCTTGTAAAAATGGCGATTTATTATGCCCAGACAATGTTGCGCCCGGGCGGAAATTTTGCTGTAAAGGTTTTTCAGAACGGAGACCAGCAGGCGCTCTTAAAAATGATGCGCGAAATTTTTACCTCTGCAAAAGGTTTTAAGCCTGTTGCCTGCCGTGCCGAAAGTTTTGAAACTTATCTTATTGGAATAAATAAAAAAAATGTTTAAGGCTGTTTTTTTGCTTTGCAATTGCATCTGTCAATTGCATTGCTTGTATTATAGACAGGATAAAAATGAAATTTAAAAATACTGATTTTGCTGGTTTTAAAAAGAAAATTTTTAGCATGAAAGCTCTCGCCTGTTTTTCTGTCGCCGCGGCTTCTTTTTGTGTTGTTTTGACGGCTGGACTTCTTTTACAGCCTGAAAAGCAGGAAGAAAACGGGCAGGGAGGTTTTGAAACTCCTGGTTTGCCTGTTGTTTCGGAAAGCGAAGTTGCTCTTGCTGAAGAAGAAAATTTGAACTTGAGCGAGATTTGCTATATTTCTTACCGCGTACATTCTGGAGATATGATTAGCGTTATTGCGTCAAATTTCGGAATTACGGAAGATACCATAATTTCTGTAAACAATATCCGTTCTTCAAGGCTTTTGCAGATTGGAACTTATTTAAAAATTCCTTCGATTCCAGGAATTCTGTACACTGTGCGCAAAGATGGAGAGACTTCTCTTTCGATTGCTGAAAAATATAAGATTGACAATGCAAAACTCTGCGCAGTGAATAAGGTTTCGGAAAGCGACTCTCTTTCTGCTGGAACAATGCTTTTTTTGCCGGATGCTCATCTGGATTGGGTTACCCGCCAGGAAATTAACGGAGATTTGTTTAAAAAACCTGTTCATGCAAGATGGTATATGTCTTCCGCCTTTGGATGGAGAAAATCGCCTTTTACAGGAGCGCGTTCTTATCATAGCGGAGTAGATATGGCCTGTCCTCAGGGAACTAGAATTTATGCGGCAATGGACGGAAAAGTAACATCTACAGGTTTTAACAACACTTACGGAAATTACGTGATTGTAACGCATCATTCTGGTTATAAAACACTTTACGGACACATGAGCGCAATTGCAGCTGTAAAAAATCAATACGTAACTCAAAATTCTGTAATCGGTTATGTAGGAAGTACAGGCTTGAGCACAGGACCGCACTTGCATTTTACAGTTTTTAAAAACGGCAAGCAGATAAATCCGCAGAATTTGTGGAATTAGACGGCAGCTTTTCCGGCTTTTCGCCCTTCCGCTGTTCGTTCCATTTGAGCGGCGTTAAGCCGCTCAAACTGACGGGGCTTCAATCCGGGCTGTATTAAACATTTTTTATAAAATCAAAAAATCTGTAAAATAAAGCCTTTGAATTTTCTGTAAAATCAAAATCGAATTCAATTTTTCTAAAATTTCTGAATTTATTTTTTCTTCGTTTTTTTTTGCCAGTTCTTCGGCTGTCCGTTCAGAAAAATAATTGAGTATTATTTCGCGCATTTTTGCCAGATTTCGGTCTAATTCTTCGTAAAATGCCTGGTCGTCGCTGTATTCAATGTAAGGCGTTATAAGCACGATTTTTGTTTTTCCGTTTTTGCCGGGTTTTGTTGCTACGCGCAGTTTTCCGATTTTTGTAAAAGCCTTGTTGTTTTGAGAAGAAGAGCTTTTAAACTCTGCCTGATTTAAAAATATTTTTTCGCTGTCTGGCAATGTGTATTTAGTTTTGTTTTTTGAGCGCAAAATTGAAAAAGTAATTCCTGTAAAAAAAACAATCGCTGCGAGAAAAACTAATATTCCTGTTAAAATTTTATTCAATTTGTTCATATTATTCTTTTGTTTCTGAGCCGGCATTTAATTCAAAAATGGCTCTAAAATTGAGTAAAGCCTGTTTTTTGTTCTTTTTAAATTTGGAGAATTTTCGTTTGATTCTGCTACAAAAATTGAATTTCCGTAAGTCTTTTGTTCTTCCTGCGAAATAGAAAATTCCTTCCCAATTCGTGCCTTTACGTGGATTCCGTCGGCAAGCCATTCTTCTGTGAGCAAGATGCCGTTTTTGCGGATATCGTTTAAAAGCGCGTGTTTTTCTGTTGGAATTATCAGGTTTTGGACTTTGCCTAAGAGGCTGTCGCAGATTTTTTTAGTGAGCTGCTCAAACCCGGCATGATTTAAAGCGCTTATTTTTACCGCATTGCTGAATCCGGCATAAAGCCGGACTGCCTGCGGACTTTCCTCTTCGAGAGAATCTGTTTTGTTCAGGACGATTATTCGCTTTACCTTATCTGCTTTTATTTCTTCAAGAACAGAAACGACTGTTTTGTATTGCTCAAAAACATTCGGATCGCTGGAATCAAGAACGATTAGCTGTAAATCTGCGTTTTTTGCTTCTTCAAGAGTTGATTTAAAGGCGTTTACAAGAGAATGCGGCAGGTTTGAAATAAATCCGACTGTGTCCGTAAGAAGAATAGAGCCGCCTTCTTTTAAGTTGAGCCTTCTTGTTGTTGGGTCGAGGGTTGCAAAAAGCTTGTCTTCGACAAAAACATCTGCTCCGGTGAGTGCGTTGAGCAGCGTTGATTTTCCGGCATTTGTGTAACCGACTATTGCACAGGATGGACATGGCGTTCTGCCGCGTTTTTTGCGTTGTGTCTGCCGGTCGAGCACAACCTGAGAAAGTTCTTTTTTTACAAGCGCAATCTTGTCGCGAACCTGTCTTTGATCGAGCTCGAGCTGGGTTTCGCCGCTGCCTTTTGAACCGTAATTTCCGCCTCGTTGTCTTGCAAAGTCGCCGTACATGTGGGCAAGCCGCGGTAGTGAATATTCGAGTTTTGCAAGCTGCACCTGAAGAACTGCTTCTTTTGTCTGCGCCCGTGCAGAAAAAATCCGCAAAATGACTTCCTGCCTGTCAAAGACTGCAAGTTTTGAAAGTTTTTCCCAGTTGCGCTGTTTTCGCGGTTCGAGAATGTAGTCAAAAATTATTGCATCTGCCTTAAGTTCTTTTGCAAGTGCGCAAAGTTCCTGAGCTTTTCCTGAGCCGATTCCATAGGCGGGTGAAGGTTCATAACGCGTCAAATTTACGCTTCTGACTGTTTCTATTCCGAGTGTTTTGCAAAGACCTTCGAGTTCTGCAAGTGGAACTTCTGGCTGGCCAATAAGCAAAGCTTTTATTTTTTGATTCTGTTCTTCTTCAATTTCTATCATGTTTTAGCGTTTATAAAAGTGCAAATTTTATAACAAAAATAGTATAAAATATTTTACAAAAACAGTGAATTCCTTACTTTTTTTTGCCGATTTTAGATAGAATAGAGAAAATATTTTTTAATTTGCAGGTGAAATTTTGACTTCGAGTCAGAAATTTTCTGTAAGTTTGCTGATTTCTGTCTTAATTTTTGCTTTTTTTTCGGTGATTACACTTTCCGGACAGTTTGATTCTATTGAAGCAAAATTTTATCAGCCGGCTGTAAGAAAACCGATTGAACAGAAAATCAGAGAACTTTCGGAACAGGAAAAACAATATAATCAGATTCTCTTTGAGCGTTTTGCTTCTTTTGCTTCGGACGATGCCGTGCTTTCTTTTACAAAATCAGTTTCGTCTGACGAGGAAGTAAAGTCGCGCGCTTCGGCTTGTGCAAAGATTTTTTCTTCATCGCCTTATTTGCAAGGAATTCGCATTGTTGATTCTAACGGCCGAAAAATTCATTACAGCAGTTTTGGAAGCGATAAAAAAAAACAAAATGAACGCTCGACGGTCTACGAAGATTATTCGAATTTCGTAAAAAACGGGCAGGAAGTTGAATTTGAGCTTTTAGATTGCAAAAATGGCCGGAAATTCAAGATTTTTAACGATTTTGAAAAAAAACGCATAATTTATTCGTTGCCTTTTATTGGAAAAGATAATTCTGGAAAAATTTCGCAGCCGGCAGACGTATTTTTTTATTGCGGAACCGAGGACTTTGTAAGGTTTTTGTATTCAAAAAACAAAATCAGCCTTTCGGAAAAAGATGGAGCGGAATATCTTTTTACAGGTAATTCGAATTTTGCAGGTTATATTTTTGGACTCCCTTATTCAAATTCTGAACTTTTGGGGAACGGTCTCGAAGCGCTGCGCGAAAATGTCCGTAAAAAAGTTTTGAATTTGGCTGAAGACAGGCGGACTGAACTTTTTGAACAGAATGTTTATTTGACAGGAACATATCTTCTTTTGGATAAAACTGAAGAATCAAGCGAGCAAATTGATTCTGAAAAAAAAGAATTTTCGACGGACAATGCTGGAGAAAATAAAGAGCCTCTTTCTGCAAACTACAATTTTGCGGTTTTTACGAAGATTGTAGATTTAGGAGAAGAAAATTTTAGTTTTCTCTGTTTTGTTTATGACGGCGGAATGTTTAAAATTTCGCTTGAACTTCGTATTCTTTTGTTAGCGCTTGTTTTTTTAACCTTATTTTTGACGATTTTTTTGATTTTAAACTTAAAACGCGATGATTTGAGCATAATAAAAGCGAGAATAAACCATTTTCAGAAAATTTTTGCCGAATCGTACGAAAAGTCCAACGAAAGACTTCCTGACGAAGAGCTGCAAAAACGAAAAAATGAGTTAAAAGAAGAAATAAAGAAAAGCCTTGGCCGTCTCGGAAAAAAATATCCTGCCGAAATTGATGCGCTTTTTGAAAACGGCTGGACAGAGTTTTTTAAAACTGCAATTTTTTCAGATTTACCAAAAAATTCACAAATTCCAGAAAGCGTAAAAATAGACAGCGCCGAATTAAAAAATGTTCTCGAAGAAATCTTGGGTAGCGGTCAACTTGACATAAAAGTAAAAAATCAGGAAAGCGCAAAAAAACGCGATGTGCAGGAAAGTGCAAACGATGTTGAGCCG
>NZ_DBJD01000011.1:9929-20434 GCF_002297065.1 Treponema sp. UBA785
GCTGAGCCGATTGACGAAGTTGAAAGTGTAGATGACGCTGAACCGATAGATGAAATCGAAAGCGCAGATGAGATCGAGCCGGTTGAAGAAGCAGAGAGCGAAGATGACGCTGAGCCGGTTGAAGAAGTCGAGAGCGCAGATGATGCTGAGCCGATTGACGAAGTTGAAAGTGTAGATGGCGCTGAGCCGGTAGATGAAATCGAAAGCGCAGCAGATGAAATTGAGCCGGTTGATGAAATCGAAAATGAGGACGACACTGAAATTCAATTTGCTGACGGGGAGAAATTGAATTTTGGCAGTCCAAAACCAAAAATTGTGGATTCTGATGAAGACTTTGAGGTTGCAGAAGATTTTAAAGTTGAAAAAATAGACTTTTCATTTTTGGACGAAGACGAGGATAACAACGAAAAAGAACAAAAAATGCAAATGCCAGAAGATGAAATTGTAGAACAGCAGGAAAAGACTGACTTTTTAAAAACATCAGAAGAGTCTAAAAATTTGCCAGAATTTGAAAAGGTAGATGAACGGGAAGAAGCTGAAGAACTGGAAACTTTAGAAACTCTTTCTAATCAGGAAGCGACACATCCGTTTGTGTTTGCTGGATTTGCACAGGCAAAAAACAATATTACCGACTTAACTTCGATAAGCTCAAAAGCGATTGTTGAAAGTGAAGACGGAACTTTCCACATAGAAGGCGAACCTGAAAAAACAGATTACATTCTCGACAGAAATTTAGAAGAACTTGTCGAATCAGTGATTGGAAAAAAATAATTGTCTTTTTACAGAGTCCCGATTGTAGCCTTAATCCATTTGTTGTAATTCTATGGCGATTTCTTCCATCTCTCGGTCTGTCATGGCAATTGTTTCTGCAACGCGGAATAGTTCTCTGCGCACGCTTTCCGGGACTTTTGTCGAGGTTTTGTAGTGCAGTTCATGTTCAAGACTTGCCCAAAAATCCATTGCAATTGTTCGGAGTTGGATTTCGACTTTTACTTTGTGGGTTGTATCCGAAAGATAAACTGGAACTTCAACAACAAGATGAAGGCTTCTGTAGCCGCTTTCTTTTGGAGCTTTTATGTAATCTTTTTCTTCAATTAAACTTATGTCCGGCTGTTTTAAAAGAATGTCGCGGACTTTGTATATGTCGGAAATATAAGGGCAGATTACTCTAATTCCTGCAATGTCGTTGAGATTTTTCGTCATTGATTCAAAGTTGAACGGCAGATGTTTTTTTTCGAGTTTGCCAGCTATGCTCTGTGGACTTTTGATTCGCGTTTTTACAGTTTCGATTGGATTTCTGCGGCCAGTAACTTTATTTTCTTTATTTAGAATGTCAAGTTTAGTTTCAAGCTGTTTGGTTGCGCTTTCGTAAATCATCATTATCTGCTGAAACTGAATTGCGATTTTGTAAACATCTTCCGGATTTGACAGAGTTTTTTCTATTATTTCGGGAAGCTTTATTTCTTCCTTAGTTATATTTTGCATTATTTTACCTTATTTAACTTTAACTCTAAAATAAAATATAATGATGAAAGTTACTTAAAGGCAAGTTTTTTTGCCGAATAAATCTTCTCTCCAGACTTTTCATCTTTATTAAAGCCCCAGAAGTTCTTTTGCTGTTCCAAATGCCGTATTCTGTTCGAGTTTTGCTCCGCATTTTTGAAAAAGAGGGAGAAGACTGTCCGTAATTTTTTTATTTTGGTCGAAAACTTTTTCGTTTTTTGAACCGTAAACTAAAGTCAAAATTAAAAAAACAAGTGGAGTTACGTTCGAAGTTTCTGTTTTTTCTGTCATCTGCGGTTTTGCAATTTCTGGAAAATCTGTCAAAAACATTTCGAGCGTATTCCAGCTGTGAAAACTTATAAGCCTGTAAATGAATGTGTTTGGAATTGAAGTCTGAACTTTTGTTCCGTCTTTTTTTGTAAATGAAAAATCTGCACGTCCATTTGCCTTGTTTGTGGCAGCGCCTTTTTGAATTAACATTTTTGCAGTTTCTGCATCATCGGTTTCGGCGGCGAGGTAAAGCGCGGTGTTTGACATTTTTGCGCCAGAATTGATTTTGAATTCATCTGGATTTTTTGTTGAGGCGATTATAAAGTCAATTATTTTGTTCAACTCGTTCAGTTTTGATTCAATTTCTTCGTCGTGGCAATAATATGCGTAGAACATGATTTTTCCAAGTCCTGATTCTATGTAAGTTTGCTTCATGCTGTGGCTTACAGTCAAAAATGCTTCTTCAAGACGTTCCTTGCTTGCACGGCTTAGGTCAAAACTTGAAAGCAGCTGGTTTGTTCGGAAATCTGCCATTCCTTTTGCATAAGAACTGCTTCCGCCTTTTATTGTTGATTTTGTCTGGATTGCAAAATAGAGAGGAGAGATTCCTTTTATAAGATGGGTGTTCAAATCTTCGTTTTTTGCCGCTATTTTGAACTTTTTAAAGTCAGGATTTTGAATTGCTGACAAAAGTTTGTCTTTCGTATTTGGCTTGTAGTCGGCAATTGCTTTTTCTTCTGCCAGTTTTTCGTTTTTGAACATTTTTGGCGCAAACTGAGTCCAAAACTGCTCTTTTTCATTGAAATTTTTGAAGAAAGTTTCGTCCAAAGGAGCGACCATTTTTTTTGAAACACCGTATTCCCAGACTTTCAGAGCCTGTTTTTTATTTTCCGTGTACATAAAAAAGGTAAATGCCTGCTGGACAAATCTGCCTGTGTATTCTTCTGCCTGAGAAACTGAATCGAATGCGTTTTTGTAAAATTCTGCGGCAGCGTTAAAGTCGAGTTCTGCTGTTGCGACAAAAGCCTTTAACCAGTTTACAAAAAAATCCGAACGTGCAGGCGCAATTTCTTTTGTCTGTTCATAAAATTTTTGCATGTCCTGATTTTTGTAAATGTATTCTTGCATGACTGAGCGCCAGATATAAACGAGAGTCTGTTCTTTTGCAAGTCTGTATTCAAATGAATTTTCGATTTTTTCCGAATTTGAATTTTTGTTCTGGTTTTCAGTATTTTTTTCAGCTTTTGTCATTTTTTCTACCTGTTTTTGAAACTTCAAAAAAAATGTATTTCTTTAGAGATAAATTTTACTTTTTTTCTGTAACTTCTTTTGCGCGGTTTAATGCGGCTTCAATATTGTCAAAAATATTTTCACGGCCGATTTTGTCTGCCATGCCGGTTTTTTCGCAGAGCATGTAAGGCTGTGTGTGAATTCCTGAGAGGATTATCTGAATTCCCTTTCTGTCGCAGGCAGCTTTTGCCTGTGTAAGAGCACGAATTCCTCCGGCGTCGAGATAGAGCGTATTTCTCATTCTAAAAATAATCGCTTTGACGTCTGCCCCGGCTCTTTCCATTGCAAATTCAAATTTTCGTACTGTTCCGAAAAACAAAGGTCCGTCAATTTCGTAAACCATTACGCTTTTTGGAAGCTCAATATGTTCCTCGCTTCCGTTTCCTTTTATTCCAACGACAACAGTGCGGCTTCCTGACTGCACTTCTGACAAATCAATCATCTTTTTGATAAAGAAGAATGCCGCAAACATAAGTCCAACACCGATTGCATAAGTAAGGTCGACAAAAACTGTAAGAAGGAAAGTTACTGCAAGGACTGTAATGTCTGATTTTTGACCTTTTATGAGCGAACGAATCGCCGGAATTCCTGCCATATTCCACGCTACTTGCATTAAAACTGCCGCAAGTGCCGCCATAGGAATATATTCAACATATTGTCCAAAGCAAACCATAATCAAAAGAAGAACGACCGCATGAACTATTCCTGCGACTGGAGTTCGTCCGCCGTTGTTGATGTTTGTTGCTGTCCGGGCAATTGCTCCTGTAGCTGGAAGACCGCCAAAAAGAGGACTTAAAATATTTGCTATTCCCTGGCCGATAAGTTCGTTGTTTGAGTCGTGCTTTGAGCCAATCATTCCGTCTGCAACAACTGCAGAAAGAAGAGACTCAATCGCTGCCAGCACTGCGATCGAAATTGCCGTAGGAAAAACGGTTTTTATTGTTAGTAAGTCGAGGGCTGGAAGTTTTGGAGATGGAAGTCCTGAAGGAATTTTATATCTGTCGCCGATTAAAACTGTCTGTAAACCGAATTTTTTGTTCAGAAAAATGTGAATTACAGTTGCTAGAATAATTACGATTAAACTTCCAGGAACTTTTTTTGTAACTTTCGGCCACAAGAATATTGCTGCAAGACTTAAGACAGCCATAATAAATGAATACCAATTTATTGTGCTGATCGAAGAAGCGTAAACAAGAATTTTTCCAGAAAAGGTTCCAGGCATTTTTGTGTATTCGTTTCCCAAAACTGTCATTGGAAATTCCGGAGAAAGTCCAAGAAAGTCGCCTATTTGACCTGTTGCGATTGTGACTGCAATTCCTGCTGTGAAACCGACAACAATCGTATATGGAATAAATTTTACAAGTCCGCCGAGTTTTAATGCTCCGAGAAGAATAAGAAGAATTCCTGCCAAAACTGTCGCAGTTGCGAGTCCTGAAAATCCAAGCTGCGGATTGTTTACAATTGCATAGATGATTACGGTGAATGCGCCTGTCGGACCTCCAATTTGAACTTTTGTTCCGCCAAACGCTGCAATACAAAAACCTGCAATGATTGCCGTATAAAGTCCAGTTTCCGGACTGCATCCTGAAGCAATTGCAAAAGCGATTGAAAGAGGGAGCGCTACGATTCCAACGATGATTCCTGCAATAAAATCCTGCGAGAATTTTTTGAGAGAATAGCCTTTTAGAGAGTAAATCAGCTCTGGTTTGTACATTTTTTTCTCCGTGAATAAAAGTCAATGGCTTGAGGGGGCATCTCCAAAAATAAAAAGCTGGCGGTTCCCTTGGTTTGATTGAGATTTATTGAATGAATTTGTTTGTGAAAAATATAGAACATTATTGCGTTTTTTGCGTTTATTTTCAATTCATTGCAATTTTTTACAATTTTTTGCGGTTTTGAAAAATTGCAATTTTCAAATCTTCCCAGTACAATTTTCTCGTTATGAAAAGTTGCGCAGAATTTTTTTTATTTTCGATTTTCTGTTTTTCTTCGCTTTTTTCCGGCTGCAAAAAATATCCTGAAATGACGCTTGAAGAAATAGATGCCTTTCGCTCAAGTGCTTCCGACGGAATTCTCTCAAAAACAATTAATAAGCCTTTTAAAGATGAAGGATGGGAAATTGGAAAGAATGGCGGAGTTTGGAATGGAACAATTTCTGCCGACCCAAAAAGTTTTAATCTTTTGATCGCAGAACGCGATGCCGCAACTTCCGGAATTTTAAGTTATCTTACGGACAGCCTTGTCGATTACAATTATGTAAAACGTGAATGGCAGGCCAGGCTTGCGGATTTTGAAATTTCTACTGACGAAAAGAATGGAACTCTCGATGTAATTTACACTTTGCGTGATGACATTTACTGGAGTTTCTACGGCGATTCGCAGCAAAAAGTAAAAATTACCAGCGATGATGTTGTTTTTTGGTACGATGAAATTTACGGTGATGAAGAATGCGCTTCGTCGGCGTACAATTCGCGTTTTATGGCTATGCCAGACGGAAGCGAAAAAGAAATTACAATTGAAAAAATTGATTCACGAAAATTTGTTTTTCATTTTCCGAGAATTGTGGCGGAGCCAATTTTGGCAACAAATATGAGTTTTGGTCCCGCATTTATTTACAAAAAGGCAAAGGACAGCGGCGGAGTTTCTGCTCTAAGGCAGATTTTTAGCGTGGCGGAAGATCCGAAAAAAATTCCTTCATGCGGAAAGTATTTTTTAACACAATACACTCCTGGACAGAGAATTGTCTATGAAAAAAATCCTGATTATTGGGAAAAAGATGCCGAAGGCAAGCCGATTGTTTATCCAGACAAAAAAATCTGTCAGATTGTAGCGGACAACAATACTTCTTATCTTTTGTTTAAGCAGGGAAAAATTGAAGAATACGCGCCAACTCCTGAGCAGCTTGAAAATCTTGTAAATGGAGCGGACAATTTTGGCGAAAACGGATATTCTGTTTTTTCGAGCGCAGGAAATCTTGACGCTGCATTTTGGACTTTTAACCAGAACCCCCAGAATTCTGACAAAAAATACTATGAATGGTTTACAAAAAAAGAATTCCGGCAGGCAATGAGCTGTCTTTTAAATCGTGAACGGATTATAAGTCAAACTTACCGAGGGCTTGCCGAGCCCAAATATTCATTCTTTCCAGCGGCAAATAAATTTTATAACGAAGAAATTTTTCTTCAATATAGATTTAGTCACGCTCATGCGCAAAAACTTTTGGAAACTTCCGGCTTTAAAAAGAAAGACGACGGTTTTTTGTATGACCAGAACGGAAATAAAGTTGAATTTGATTTGACGATTGTTTCTTCAAGCAACACTTTGTCGGATATTGCGCAAATAATTGTAGATGAGTGCAAAAAGGAAGGTATTGAGGTGAATGTGCGTCAGACGGATTTTCAGCGTCTTGTCGAGCAACTTACGTCAACTTACGACTGGCAGAGCCTGATTATTGGTTTGAGTGGCGGAACAATCTTTCCGACTCAAGGCTCGAATGTCTGGCTTAGCGGCGGAAACCTTCATATGTGGTATCCGCTTCAAAAAACTCCTGCAACTGACTGGGAAAAACGAATTGACTGGCTTTATAACGAAGCGTCTTGTATTGTTGATGAAAAAAAAGCAAAGCCGTATTGGGACGAATATCAGAAACTTATTCTTGAGCAGTGTCCTGTAATTTATCTTGTGCGCGGACGTTCGTTTTATGCGTTGAATAACCGCTGGGATTTGAGAAATGTTTATTTTGACAATGTTGGCGGTGCAGAAACTACTCATATTTTTTTGAGATGATTGGCAGAACTGATTGTCAAAATAATGACGAAACGGATTTTTACAGATATACTGATTTTGTTTTTATTTTTTTTTGCATTTTAAGGGGATTCACATATGTTTAAAATTTTGATTACGATTATAAAAATTTTTGCCTGGATGTTTAAGAGGGAAAAACTTCGGCATCAGTGTTTAAAACTCGAAAAGCAGGGAAAAATCGCAGAAATGGATGCGATTCTGGCGGATATTGTGCCGCAGTGGGCGCGTTTTGTTTGTGAAGTTACAGGAACCAAGGTTGTCGTAAATGGACTTGAAAAACTTCCTAAAGATTCTGCTGTGGTTTTTGTTGCGAATCATCAGGGATATATGGATATTCCTTCGATTTATGGCTATGTTCCAAAATTTATTTCGTTTGTTTCAAAAAAAGAAATTGGTTCAATTCCGCTGATAAAAGACTGGATGCGCTTTTTGCACTGTACTTTGATGGACAGAAAAAGTCCACGCGCTTCGGTCAAGGCTATTCGCGATGCTGCGGAAAATGTAAAAAAAGGATATTCGCAGGTGATTTTTCCGGAAGGAACTCGTTCAAAAGGCGGTCTGCATCATGAATTTAAGGCAGGAAGTTTTAAACTTGCCTTTTTGTCGCAGTCGCCGATTGTGCCTTTGACAATTGAAGGCTCATATAAGGTTTTTGAAGAAAAAAAAACGATAAGCCGCGGAAATACGATTTATATAACAGTGCATGATCCGATTTCGACTGCGGATCTCTCGCGCGAACAGCAGGCTGAGCTTCCAGAAAAAATCGAAAAGATTATTTGCGAGCAGCTTAAGCCTGCAGAAAAACTTTATATCGAATCTCATTCTAAATAGAGTGAGTTTTTGCGGGAGATTTTTGTGAAAAAATTAAAAGTTTTTTTTGAAGCTGCATATTCCTTAAAAGCAAAATTTCCGCTTGGTTCTTTTATTTTAACACGTCTGGTTACAATGCTCGTAATTCTTTTTTTGCTTGGCTGGGCGCTCTTTGCGTTAATGGCGCTTGCTCCAGGAGATATTGTCGATCAGATGATGCAACAGCAGATTATGAGCCAGAGTTCCGGAACTGGCGGAGCAAGCACTGCAAATAACAAAGTTTTTAATGAAGAGCAGATGGCGATTTTGCGCTCGGAAATGGGGCTGGATCAGCCGTTTACAATTCAATATTTTAAGTGGCTAAAACGCGTTATTGTAAATCATGACCTTGGAGTAAGCCTCATAAGCCGTGCTCCGGTGAGTTTTTTGATAAAAAGCAGAATTGTAAATTCGATTACGTTGAATTTGGTTTCGCTTGTCTTTATTACGATTTTTTCGTTTTTGCTAGGAGTTTATTTTTCGAGCAAGGCAGGAACTAAAACGGACGTTGCGGCGACTTTTTTTGCGTTGTTTTTTCACGCTTTTCCTGGAATCCTTCTTTTGATTTTGTTTCAGCTTTTTGCATCGGCAACTTCGCTCTTTCCTGTAACTGCCTATCCAGACTTTCCTTTTTCTGACGCTCCTGGAAAATTTGTTTTCAGCTATGTTCATCATATTTTTTTGCCGCTTCTGGCTTCGTTTCTAGGCGGAGTTGGCGGAACTATGCGTACAATCCGCTCGACAATGCTCGATCAAATGGGGCTTCCTTACATTATGGCAATCCGTGCCCGTGGAATTCCTGAGAGACGTGTTTATCTTTCACATGCTTTTAGAAATACTCTTAATCCTTACATAACCGGAAGCGCAAATCTTCTTGCCGGACTTTTTTCCGGTTCTCTCGTTCTCGAAATTATTTTTTCTTATCCTGGAATCGGCCGTCTTATGTATGAGGCTGTCATGCAGCAGGACGTAAATTTGGTCTTGGCAAACAGCATGTTTATTTCGGCTCTTGTTTTGGTCGGAATGGTAATAAGCGATATTTTGCTTGCTGTCGTTGATCCTAGAATCCGTTATGGAAAAGAATGATGAAAAAATTTTTTGATTACATAAAAATCCGCCCTCTTGCCCTTGTTTCTGTGATTTTTATTTTGATTTTGTATCTTTTTATGATTTTTGCGGAATTTATTGCTCCTTATTCACCTTCAAAAAGTTTTGAAGAAGGAACTTTTCATCCTGCAAATGTTGAATTTTCAAAAAAAGGTCTTGTCGCACGCGAATTCCGCGTTTTAAATCCATCTTCGTGGCAGTACGCAAAGGTAAAGGGAATAAATTACAAAATTCACTTTTTTGTAAAAGGCGAAAAATATCGTCTTTTGGGAATTTTTCCGACAGAACGCCACCTTTTTGGAACTCAGGCTGATGAATTGACCGGCGAAACTTATCCTGTTTTTTTGCTTGGAGCAGACAATCTTGGACGCGACATGTTCAGCCGGATTGTTTATGGAAGCCGGATTTCGCTAACAATCGGGTTTGTTGCGAGCGCAATAAGCCTTTTTCTGGCGATTGTATTTGGCGGTTTTGCAGGATTTTTTGGAGGAATTGTCGACTGGACGGTGATGCGCTTTTCGGAATTTTTTATGCTTATTCCGAGCCTTTATTTGATTTTGTTTTTGCGCTCGCTTTTAAACGAAAGCATGGATTCTGGCCAGAGTTATATGATAATCACTTTGATTTTGAGTCTTGTCGGCTGGCCAGGCAGCGCGCGTACTCTTCGCGGAATGGTTCATTCGATAAAACGTGAAGAATTTGTTCAGAACGCTCAGCTTGAAAAAATCCCTTCGCTAATAATTATTTTTAAGTACATAATTCCTCAAATTTCTAGCCTTTTGATTGTAAGCACAACTCTTTCAATTCCAGGTTTTATTATGAGCGAAACAACTCTTTCTTATCTTGGTCTTGGAATTGCAGATCCTGCTGTAAGCTGGGGCTCGATGATAAACCGCGAAGTTTCAACCTTGTCGAATCTTAAAAATTTTCCGTGGCTTTTGATTCCTGTTTTTTTACTCTTGGGCGTAACTCTCGCATTCAATTTTTTTGGAGATGCGCTACGAGATTATTTTGATCCGTACAGCGTTGTTTTCAAAAGAAGAAAAATTCGTTCAGAAAAATCGAAAGAAAACGGACAAAAAAATGAATTTTTTAAGGGCGATGAAAAAAATCTGCTCAGCGTGCGGAATCTTCGGGTTGAATTTTTAATTCAGCGTGGAAAGCAAAAAGTGAATGTTCAGTCTGTGCGCGGAGTTTCGTTTGACGTAAAAAAAGGCGAAATTTTGGGAATTGTAGGCGAATCTGGTTCTGGAAAATCGGTTTCTACAACTGCAATTACGGGGCTTTTGCCTTTAAATGCCAGGGTTTTTGGACATATTTATTTTAATTGCAGAAATGATGAAGAGCTTTGCCGCAAAATTTTTGAAAAAACTCCCAAAAAAACAGACGGTTTTTCGGACGGATTTATCGATCTTTCAACTTTGAAAAATTCCCAGATGCGGTTTATCCGCGGACAAAAAATCGGAATGATTTTTCAGGAAAGCTCGCGGGCCTTTGATCCTCTGCAAAATATCGGCTCGGTCTTTTTTGAAACTCTAAAAAATCTTGAACCAAAAATTACGAAAGAAGAATCTGATGAAAAAGCCTGCTCGCTTCTTGAAGAAACTGGAATTACAGATGCAAAAAATCGCTTGAAAAATTTTCCGCATCAATTTTCCGGCGGACAGCTTCAACGTATTGGA
>NZ_DBJD01000011.1:20578-21062 GCF_002297065.1 Treponema sp. UBA785
CGCGGACTTTCAATTATTTTTATAAGCCACAATATTGAACTTGTTGCCCGGCTAAGCCACAGAATGATTGTAATGTACGGCGGAAAAATCATGGAAATGGGAAAAAGCCGGACAATTTTTAATTCGCCAAAGCATCCTTATACAAAAGCGCTGCTTGCTTCGACTCCGCATTTTGGAATGCATTATTCTGAGAAAAAACTTTCTTCAATTCCGGGACGTGTGTCTGATCCTGCAAAACCTGAGCCCGGCTGTCCGTTTGCTCCTCGATGTCCGTTTGCAAAAGAGCAGTGTAAAATTCCAGAAAACGAGTGTTATGTTGTTTCGGAGGATGGAGAAAAGCCAGAATGAATGAAAAAATTTCAGAAAAAAAAGACAATATTCTCGAAGTAAAAAATCTGACAAAAAAATTTTCGCTTGAATCTGGCTTTTTTGCCAGAAAAGACAGGTTTGTTTATGCGCTTAACAATGTGAGTTTTGAAATTGA
>NZ_DBJD01000011.1:21168-52969 GCF_002297065.1 Treponema sp. UBA785
ACTTTTGGTCGGAATGTACAAGGCGGACAGCGGAAAAATAATCTTTAAAAGTTCAGAAAATAAAAAAAGCGAAAATGAGCAGGGTTCTTCACTGATAAAATATATTTTTCAGGATCCCGCGCGTTCTTTAAATCCGAGAATGACAGTTTTTTCGATTTTGACAGACGGCTTAAAGTACGAAAAAAAAGGAATAAAAAAAGAAGAACTGAAAAAACTGGCGGAAGAAATTTTAGAGGAGGTCGGTCTTGATAAATCTGACCTTGAGCGCAGACCTTCGGAATTTTCTGGTGGACAGAGGCAGAGAATTTCTATTGCGCGCGGACTTTTGATGCAGCCGCAGCTTTTAATTTGCGACGAAGTTGTTTCTGCTCTTGATGTTTCGATTCAGGGACAGATTTTAAATCTTTTGCAGGAAATCCGCTCAAAAAGAAATTTAAGCTGTCTTTTTATTGCCCATGACTTGCGCGTAAGCTGTTATTTTTGCGACAAAATCGGCGTAATGTACCGCGGAGTTTTGGTTGAAGAAGGAAATGCCGAAGATTTTTACAAAACGGCTTTGCATCCGTATTCAAAACTTTTATTTGCCGGAGCGGAAGGCGGAAAAAGTTCGTTTAAGAATGAATGTGAGGTAAAAAGTTCTTTGGAAGCTTTGAAATGCTGTCCTTTTGCTCACCGCTGCCCGAAAAAAACAGAAAAATGCCAGAAATCTTTGCCGGAATGGACGGTTTTGGAAGACGGACACAAGGTCCGGTGTTTTTGTCTGTAAAAAAATTCTGCTTTAAGGAAAATCTTAGCCCGGATCGGAACGGCGTAAGTTTTTGCGGTGATTGAGCTTTGCGAAATTGCCGCAAAAATGCAGCGGAAGCGGAACCGTGCAGAGCCGGCTTGACCGAAAATGCGCTCCAAAATTTTGATAATTTGACCTTTTGCCGTTTTTGTAAGATAATTGTTTCTATGGAACAGAACGAAATTTCAGAAAACGAACGCAATGCTCTGCTTGATGACGGTTTGCGCGAAATGTGTAATTTAATTGCAAAAAACAATGATCCACAGACGATTTATGATTTTTTCGGCTGCCTTTTTACTCCTGCAGAAATGAGGGATTTTGCGACCCGCTGGCTTTTGGTTAAGGAAATCGACAAAGGCACTACACAACGCGAAATTGCCAGAAAATTTGGAATGTCGCTGTGCAAAATTACGCGCGGTTCCCGGGAATTAAAAAAACAGAATTCGGCTTTTAGGCGGTTTCTGGAACTTGCAAAAAAGTTGTAGTTTTTTTTCTTGATTTAGTATTCAGGTTTTCTTAACTTCAAATTTTTTCTTCCGATAATTTAACAAAGAAATTTTACTTGAAAATTACGGGAGACAGCATGAAAAATTTAAAGATATTTAGTTTTTTTGCCTTGTTTTTTTGCCTTGCTTTTTTATCATGCAATTCGACGGCAGTTGAAAAAGATGAGTCTGTTCAAAAATTGCTGAAAGAAGGGCGTTACGAAGAAGCAAAAGGGCTTTTTATTACAAAAACCGACATCAACGCTCAGGATAAAAACGGCGACACTGCGCTTCATGTCTGCGCGCGAATTAACGAAGCTGATTTGATTGCTTTTTTTGCCTTTAAAAATGCCGGCACGGAAATTGAAAATGCAGACGGCGATACTCCGCTTTTGGTTGCGGTAAAAAATGACAATATTGAATCTGCAAAAATTTTGATTCAGATGGGAGCGAATATTTTTGCAAAGGATGCCTCTGAAAATTCCGCACTCCAGCTTGCGCTTGCAAAAAATGAACTTTGGTATGAAGTAATGATTACCGAAAAAACCGGGCAGATTCGCGCTATAAACGGAGATTCGATTGTCCATTATTTTGTTCGGACGGACGACGAAAAAGCGATTGATTTTTGCATAAAAAAGCAGCTTCCGCTTTCTGTAAAAAACAATGAAGGCGACACTCCTCTTTCTCTGTGCTATAAGCGTGCAGACGAAACTGTTCCTGTCAGAATTGCGGCTGCGCTTTTGCAGGCTGGATGCGAGTGTGAGCGAGGAGACTTTGCTTATTTTGAAGATTCTGTGCGCACTCACAACACGATGCTGCGTTTTGCCGACGGGCAGACTCCTCTTCATTTTGCGACGATTCTTGGCCATACGGGAATTGTAAATTACTTTCTTAACGAAAAAACTCCTGTCCGGATTTCGGATATTTTGCAGGCCCAGGATATTGCAGGTTCAACTCCATTGCACGAAGCTGTTCGTTATGGACGCGTAGAAATTGCAAAGATTTTGCTTGATGCAGGTGCGAAGGTTGATGCTCTCGATGCTGTTGGAAAATCGCCTTTCTTGCTTATAATTCCTGCGGAAAAACAACTTGAAATGTACAACGTGCTTTTGTCTGCGAACGCCGATGTTACTCAGAAAGATATGTATGGCGATACTGTTCTTCATGTCTGCACAATGGCTGCTGTAAAGACAGATGTGCTTTCTGTTCTGATAAACCACGGAGCGCCTGTAAACGAAAGAAACAAAAAAGGTGTAACTCCGCTAAGCCTTGCAATCGAAAAAAACAATACTGAACACGTGATTTTTTATGCCCGCGCAGGCGCCGACATAAACGCAGAAGATATGGAAGGAAACACGCCTCTTACACGTGCGCTAGAAAGTCCTTCGATTGATATGCTCAAAACTTTGATTACTCCTCAGAATGTGCTTTCTAAAGACAGTGCCGGAAATACTCCTCTGCACATTGCTCTTATAAAAGACAGCCCGTTCGACTACATAAAATTTCTCGTAGAAACTGGAGCAGATGTAAACGCGCGTAACAAAGATGGAGACTCTGTTCTTTTCCTTGCTGTCCGCAAAAACAAAAAAGACGTGGGCGATCTTTTGCTTTCAAAAAATGCCGATATTTTTGCTTCAAACACAGAAAACAATTCTCCGCTTCGCATTGCCCTGGCACAGGGTGGAGAAGTGCAGGACTGGCTTATTACCAGCCAGACATTGAACGCTTCTGACGGTTCTGGCAATACTCCTCTTCATTACGCATGCGAATGGAAACTTGATGAAGCGGTTTCTGCCCTTATTCAAAAAGGCGCAAATGTGAATGCTGTAAATGCAAATGGAGAATCTGCTCTCTTTGCGGCTGTAAAGGCTGATTCCTCTTCGACAATAAATATTCTTGTTGAAAACGGAATTATTACGGACACTCGTTCAAATCTTACACGCGATCATCTTGGAAACACTCCGTTGCACTATGCAGTAAAATGGAACAGTCTTCAGGCTGCGCAGTCAGTAATTTCTCTTGGATTCGATGTAAACTCTCAAAACCTTTCTGGAAAAACTGCCTTGAGCGATTGCTGCCGTTCGGACAAAAGGCAGATGGCTGTTCTTCTTATACAAAATGGAGCAAACGTAAATTCTACCGACGTGACAGGACGTTCTGTTCTTGTAGACGCAATCCAGAGCGGAAACGAGGAAATGGTAAATTTATTGCTCGAAAAAGGAGCAAATCCACTGATTCAGGAAATGAACGGACGCAATTCGTTCCATGAAGCGGCCTTGGGTGGAAATATAAAAATCATAGAATTGATTCGTTCTGCTGGCGGAAATCCCCTCAGCCGCGACACTTACGGCGACAGTCCATTCAGCCTTGTCTTGAATTATGATGAAAACGTTCTGAGAGCTGTGCTCGGCACAAATCTCAACATTGTCGATTCTGACGGAAATACTCCGATTCACATTGCCGTAGAAAAGAAAGTTTCTGCACAAAAACTCGATATGCTTATAAAAATGGGCTATCCTGTAAGCCAGCGCAACGGAAAAGGCGTAACTCCGCTCAATATGGCGATTACAACTAGTCAAAAGAGCCTTGCCCTTACTTTGATTGAACGCGGAGCAGACCCGTTTGCAGCGACAATAACTGGCGACAACGCCCTTACAAACGCATTTAAAAACGGAAATGTCGAAATTCTTGATGCAATCTGTAAGTACAATGCGCGCAAAACTGACACTGCTGGAGATTCAATCCTGCATTATGCGGCTAGACTTGCAAACGATGTCCAGGTTCGGCATCTTCTTGAACTTGGACTTGACCGCACCGCAAAAAATCTCAGCGGCGAAACTCCTTCAAAAATGGCAGCCCGCTGGAATAGACCTGCAATTGCAGAATTGCTAAAATAAAGAATCTTAAAGCAAAAATCCAGAAGTTCATTTTGGGCTTTTGGAGATGCTTTAAAATCTGATTTTCGAGGTTTTTTGTTTTATGACACAGACAAAATCGCTCCGCTTGACAGTCGCGGAAAAATCACAGTTTTTAAGCCGTTGCTACGGCTGGATGGCATTTGCGCTTTTTTTGAGCGCAGTTGTCGCATATTTTACAGCTGCAAACATTTTTACCCAGACATTGGACGGACACATGCAGCTTTCATATCTTGGCAAAATGCTTTTTGCGGGACGCGGAATGGGATTTATGCTTTTGTGCTTTCTCGAAATCGCAGTCGTAATTTTTTTAACAGCAAAAATCCGCACAATGAGCGTTTTTACGGCAAGATTTTCCTTTATACTTTATTCTGTCATAAATGGAATTTCGCTTTCCAGCATTTTTGCAGTTTACCAGATTGCTTCGATTGCAAACGCATTTCTCGCTACTTCAGCTACTTTTGTCGTAATGTGCATTTACGGTTCAAAAACAAAATCTGATCTTACAAAGCTCGGCCGTTACTGCGTTATGGGACTTTTGGGAATTCTTCTGGCGACTCTCCTGCATTTTATCTTGGGGTTTTTTACAGGAGCGCCGCTTGCTATGCTGGATTTGATTGTAAGCATTGCAACAGTTCTTGTTTTTACGGGGCTTACCGCTTACGACAGCCAAAAAATCTTAAAAACAGCCGAAAATTCAAAAAATACGGACGATTACAAAAAAGTTGCAATTCTTGGCGCGCTTGAACTTTACCTCGACTTTATAAATATTTTGCTTGCACTTTTAAAACTTTTCGGAAAAAGAAAAGATTAGAAAAAATAGGGCGTTGCCTGCGTTTGCAGGCCGCTCTGTCCAGGGTTCCGGCTTTCGCCTTCATTGCTCCGCTTCGTTTCGCAACGTGCCTTGCACGCCCTTCCTGCCGCTAACGCATTTTTTAAGCCTTATTTGTAAATCAAAAACATAGCAGGAATCTTTGAAAGTTCAGGCTTTGGAGTTTTTTTCCACTGAACTATGGTTTTTGTCTTTATAAACTGTTTTTCTGTTGTAATTCCAGCCGCAACGCAAAGTTTTGTTTCCGGACGGCAGATTCTCAAAATTGCCTCAAGCATTTTTTCGTTTCTGTAGGGAGTTTCGATAAAAAGCTGAGTCTGGTTTTCTTTGTACATTCTGTTTTCGAGCTGTTTTAACTTTGTCTCGCGTTCGCCGTTTTTGACAGGAAGATAACCGTTAAAAGCAAAATTTTGTCCGTTAAAACCGCTCGCCATAATCGCCATAATCATTGAATTTGGACCTGCCAGCGGAATTACTTCAAGATTTTTTTTATGGGCAATTTCGACTGCCCGGCTTCCGGGATCTCCTACGGCAGGACAGCCGGCATCGCTCAAAACTCCCATAGGCTCGCCTTTTTCAAGAAAACTTAAAATCTTGCTCAAATCTTTTTTTTCGTCTGTGTGCTCGCTTAGTTCATAAAAAGAACATTCATCTATCGGAAAATTTTTATCAAGTTCAATCAAAAATCGAACTGCGCACTTTCTGCTTTCTACAATAAAATGGCGTATATTTTTTACTGTTTCGATATTTTTTGCTGGAATAACGCTTTCAATTTCTGTGTTTTCGCCAAGTTTGCTCGGAATTAAATAAAGGGCTGGTTTCATAAAAACCATTATAAAATTTGCCGAAAAAAATTGCAATTTTAGAGATTTGCTGTAAAAATGACTTACAGAAGAAACATCTTTATATTTTTTTTGTTCTATAAATTGATAATATCGAGAATTTTTTAATAGAAAATATTATAATATAAAGAAACTGCTTTATCTGATTTAGTCTTTATTTTCAGGTAAAAATACAGGAGTTTATGTATGTTTAAAAAAATTATTGCATCTGCCGTTTTATGTGCTGGTGCAGCCTTGTATGCGTATAATCCTCCGGCTGGCGGACAAAATCTTCTCCGCATTTCTTCTCCGGAACTTTTGAGCGAAGGTTCTTCTTCTGCTGGCGGACCGTTGTTTTCTGTTTCTCCGGATTCTGTCGTAAATAATCCTGCTCTTACGGCTTTTGAGCAGCGTGCTGTTTTAAATCTTTCCGGAACAATGCTTTTTGACAGCAAGGACGAATCTGACAAATCTGTTGGAGGGGCTTTTGAAGGCGGTATTCTTCTTCCTTCAAGATGGTGCGTTTCTTCATTTTTAGTTCAGGGCGTTTTTGTGCCTTTTTATGATATGCATTTGGGAAATTCTTTTAACTTTACGGCAAATATTGCAAAAGATGTAACCGACAAACTTTCTGTTGGAGCGAGCGCCGAGCTTGGAGTTTTTTACGGCCATAATTCTGACTGGCGTGGCGGCGTAAATTTGGGCGCTTTTTATGAATTTGGCGAAGCTGGAATTTTAAAAGACATTCGCTTTGGCGCAGTCCTGCTAAATATTGGAAAACAGCTCGGAAATACAACTGTTCTTGGAATTACAGGCAGCGAAGCGTCTGAATGGCCGGGAATTGCAACTCCAAAAATGGGAGCGGCCGCAACTTTTTTTAAGCAAAATAATTTTAAGGCTGGAGCAAGCCTTGATTTTTCTTTTCCTTCGTTCCAGAATTTTGTGTGCGATGCAGGACTTCAGCTGCTTTTTGCTAACGTTGTAAAACTAAGTTCTTCGTGGGAATACGACGCCAGGGAATTTTCTGAAGGTTCAAAAAATATATTGCCTTCTGTCGGAGTAAGTTTCCAATTCAATTTTAATTCTAAGGACGGCTCTCTTTTGGCAAAAAAAGGCTGGGAACAGAGCGAAATGACTGTAAGCGGTGCCTGGAAGCAGCTTTACAAAAACGTGAATGCAGTCAGCGCCGGGGCAAAAATCAACCTCGGCCTTAAAGATACTCAGGCTCCAGAAATTATCCTTTGGGGAGAAAAATAGTTATGAATAAAAGATATTTTTTTGCGGCATTGGCACTTGCTTTTTCAGCTTCGGTTTTTGCAGAAAAAGGCCCTGTTTATATTTCTCCAAACAATGATGGCGTTCAGGATGTTCTTGAAGTTCCTCTTCAGATAAAAGAAAAACGCTATGTGACCGAATGGAGTTTTACAGTAAAAAACGAAAAAGGCGAAGTTGTCCGCACAATCGGCAATAAAGAAAAACGTCCGGAAAAACTTGGACTAAAAAAATTTTTTAAGCAGCTTGTTGCTCCAAAAACTGGTGTAACAATTCCAGAAACTGTAGTTTGGAACGGTGTTATGGACAACGGCGAAACTGCTCCAGACGGAACATATTACTATTCTTTCAGCGCAACAGACGACAATCAAAACACTGCTTCTACAAGAGAATTTGTCGTAATTGTTGACAATACTGCGCCAGAAATTGAGCTTGTTCAGCCAAGCCAGGATGCAAAAATCTTTGGTGAAGGAGCAAAATCTGTTCTTACAATAAGACAGTCTGGTTCACTTGAAGATTTATGGAATGGAACTTTTTATGATTCTGTTGGAGTTCCTGTACGCGTGTTTAAATGGACAGAAAGCGAACCTCTGAAATTTGATTGGGCTGGAACTGACGACAACGGCGTTTTTGTAAAAGACGGAGTTTATTCTTACAGAATTACTGCGACAGACCGTGCAGGAAACGTTTCTGCGCCAGCTATAATTTCAAATATCATTTATTCCGCAGAAAAACCTGCTGTAAATATTACTCTCAGCGGAAACAGATATTTTTCTCCAAATGGCGACGGTGTAAACGATACTGTTTTATTCAATGTAAAAATTCCCGCTCCAAATCAGGCAAAAACAGGAAACAAACTAGTTGAATGGAAAGTTGCAATCGAAGACAAAAATGGAGACGCGATCCGCATTTATTCGGGAACTGACAATCCTCCGGAAAATATTGAATTTGACGGAAAAACTGACTCTGAACAGGTTGCGCCAGAAGGAACTTATTATGCGAAGGTTACTGCAAAATATCTCAACGGTTTTGAACCAGATCCTTTAAGGTCGCCTGTATTCACGCTCGACAATACTGCTCCAAGCGCGACTGTAACAATAAAGAATTCAACATTCTCTCCAGACGGAGATGGCAATCTTGATTTGCTCGAAATTGCACAGGCAACAGTAAGCAATTCTCTTTCGCCGGTTTCGGACTGGACAGGAACAATTTTAGATTTAGATGGAAATGCTGTAAAGAAGTTTGAATTTGGTTCATATTTGCCGGAAAAATTAAGCTGGGACGGACTTGATTCAAAAAATATTCTTTCAAAAGACGGAAATTATAAATACGTTTTGACTGCAAACGATGCCGCAGGAAATTCAACAAAAATTGAATCTCCTCACTTTGCGCTTGATACAAGCAAAACCGAGCTTATTCTTACTGTAAGCCCGGCCTCTTTCAATCCGGCTTCGGCAAGCGTAAAATTTGTTCCTGTTGTAAAGAGCGGAGAAGTAGAGCATTATTCTCTTGAAATTCATGGCGAAAACGGAGAACTGGTTTGGGCTCAGAATGCACAAAAATCTCTTCCTTCAGAAATAAAATGGAACGGTCTTGCCTCGAACGGAAGCCGCTGTGTAGACGGAAGTTATTCTGCAAAGCTTTCTGTAAAATCTAAAAACGGTTCCGAGGCTTCTGCTTCAAGCCAGCCGTTTACAATTGACAGCATTGCGCCTTCAATCGAAATTTCTGTTCCTTATACAGTATTCTCTCCAGACGGTGATGGAAACAGAGATATTGTTCCTGTAACTGCAAATTCATCTTATGAAGAGAAATGGACTGCAAAAATTGTTGATTCAAAAGCCGATGTTGTAAAATCTTACGAATGGAAGGGCAGTGTTCCGAATTTCGAATGGGATGGAACGGACGGCAGCGGAAACAAGGTTGCGGACGGTCTTTACAAGATTGTATTTGCTTCGGTTGATGCCGCTGGAAACCGTGCCGATGCAGAAATTGCCGGTCTAAAAGTTGACAAGCGCGAAACAAAGGCTTATTTAACTGCTGATCTTGAATATTTTGCTCCAAACGGGGATGGAATTGCCGATCTTCAGAAATTTACAGTAAGAACGAGCGTTGTGGATGGAATTTCTGAATGGAAATTTGCAATTACAAGCGCAGAAGGCAAGGTTGTAAGACAGTGGACAAGTGAGCAGTCAAAAGATTTGCCAGCCGTAATAAATTGGGACGGAAACGATGCTGACGGAAAAGTTGTCGAAGGCGTATTTACCGGGAATCTTTCAATTTCTTACGAAAAGGGAAATCTCGTAAATGCCGTTTCATCTGCATTTATATGTACTGTAACTCCACCTCAGCTTTCTGTAAAAACAGCGCCTCGCTATTTCTCTCCAGACAATGACGGCGAAGACGATGACCTTTACATTCAGCTAAAAGGAAACAGCACTGTTCCGCTAAAGAATTGGTCATTTGTCGTAAAAGATCCAGAAAACGGAAAAACATTTTGGTCTGTAAACGGAAAATCAACGATTACAGAACGGCTTGTTTGGGACGGACGCGGAAATAACGGTGAACTTGTTCAGTCTGCAATGGATTATCCTTATGTATTTACAGCAACCGACACTCTCGGCATGACAAGTACTGTAGAAGGAAAAATTAGCGTAGACGTTCTTGTAATCCGTGTTGGCGATGTTCTCAAGATGGCAGTTCCATCAATCATCTTCCGTTCAGACGCAGCAGACTTTAAGACCGAAGATGAAATAAAGGGCGGAATTACACTTGCTCAAAAGTCAAACAACGAACGCGTTCTTAAGAGAATTGCAGAAATTTTGAACAAATTCAAAAACTACACTGTAACAATCGAAGGCCACGCAAACAACGTTTCTGGAACTGAAGCGGAAGAAACTCAAGATACTGTACAGTATGGAAAAGCTCTTAAACCTCTTTCTCAGGAACGTGCAGAGTTTGTAAAGGAACAGCTCAGGAAAAACGGAGTAGATTCTGCCCGGCTTACAGCTGTTGGCCGTGGCGGAAGTCAGCCAGTTGTTGCAAGAAGCGACAAAGACAACTGGTGGAAAAACCGCCGTGTTGAATTCATTCTTAACAAATAAAATTTAAACTTGTAAAAAACGGGCTTGTTAAAAAGCAAGACTTGCAGCGATTTTGGTAAAAAAAAGCCAATCGCTGTTAAAAATCGAACTTGTTTGGCAGTCCGTTTTTTTCTGAAAAAATTACAAAAATGTGCCTGTCCTTAAAACAAAGAATCATTTTACTTGCTGACAAATACGAAACTTCTCAATTTTTGCAAAAAGATCCATCGCAGTTTATGCATAAATTTTCGCCTAAAAATGGTGGAACTGTCAGAGATGCGGAAATTGTCGCTTTTTTGTCGGCAAATCTAGCATTTGGAAGGCGGGATCAGATTCTTTCCCATATTCAAATTATTCTCGATATGATAAAAGAATCAAAAAAAACTCCGGCGCAATGGATTTTGGACGGGGAATATGAGAAATTTTTTGATGAAAGCAAAAAGTCATTTTACAGAATGTACACTTTTTGTGATATGAAGAATTTTTTTAGGAATTTGCAGATTTTTTTAAGTCAAAAAGAAACTTTAGGCGAATTCTTTAAGGGAAAATGGGAAAATTCAATTGAAAATATTCAGAATAAAGAAGAGATTTTTCTTCATTCTGTCATTGCCGAGAGTTTTTGCGGTGAATGTGCTTTGATATGCCGCTCAAAAAATGGAGCCGCGAAAAAGTTGAATATGTTTTTAAGGTGGATGGTCCGCGAAAACTCGCCAGTTGATTTAGGCTTATGGAACTGGTACGACAAAAACAGGCTTTTAATTCCATTGGACACTCACGTAATGCAGGAAGCCGTAAAATTTTCACTTATCGAAAAAACTTCTTCTGGAAAAATTCCTTCTGCAAACTTAAAAACCGCTGTTGCACTTTCAAAAAAAATGAATGAGTATTTTCCAGGGGATCCTGCGCGCGGAGATTTTGCTCTTTTTGGTCTTGGCGTTGACAATTAAAGAAAATGCCTGTGCAAAAAATCACAGGCACTTTATTAAAATTTATATTCCGAATTTGAAGACAGTTTTTTTTGCCGGCTTAAATCCGAAATGATAGTATGAAAAATATTTTTTTAGAAAATGTATGTCATAAATACACCGCTTGACCAACATCTGCGGTTTTCACCGTCAAATGAAGTTCTCTGCTCAAAGTCAGCATAAACTGCAAAAGTTGTATTTTTTGAAAAATCGTATGTAAGCTCAGGGCGGAGATTTAAAACATGGCCGCCGTTCCAGTCTTTTGAAACTTTGTAATCAGCCCAGCGGTCGTCTTTTGAGCCTTGTGCCCAAGAACCCCATAAATTGAATCCTGTTTTGTTGTTAATTGCAAACGAAAGTGTTGCTCCTGTGTACCATGCAAAATCGTAATGGCTATTTTCAAAGAAGTTTAAGCCGATTTCCGGGCGGAGATTGAGCTTTGTGTTTGGAATTATAAAGTTGATTGCGGCTCCTGCGCCGTAAGCTTCGTCATTCTCAGCGTCAGAAAAAAGCGAATCTGCTGCAATGTAAAGGTCAAGAACAAAGTTTTCAGCTCCGATTGTAGCGCCCGAATAGAAATTTGCCTTTTCTTCAAATGCTCCTTCGAGTGTTGCGGCAATGCTGAGCCATTTTGTTGGCGCAACTTGAATACCAAGGTTTATAGCAGGGTCGTCTGTGTTGAATCCATTTGGAATTGCGGCTCCGACCTGAAATTTCAAGTCTTTTGAATTGTAATTGTATCGCACGCCAAGCGCACGTTTAGCGTATTTGTTTGCATAAGGAATAAATCCTACGACATCGGCAGAACCTGGCGCATCAACATTGAATTTATAAGAACCGGTTGCTTCGGAAGATGTTTGGAATGAGCTGCCTGATCTGTCGTCATAAGATGTTGAAAAACCGCCCTGACGAACGTGAGAGTCTGCTTCCCAAAGCCAGTTTCCGTAACGAGGTGCCGGACCTACTTGCCAGTTGAGTTTTGTTCCAACGCCAATATCAAAATTCTTTTTAGGATGCCAGATAAAATTTACATAGTAAGAATCCTGAATTGTATTTGAAACATTTGCCTGATTATTCAGAACTGTGCCTGTAGCAGCTGCAACCGCAAGAGCTTCGTTTGACAAGGTGTTGTCGCCTGCATAATAAGAAGAGCTTCCTCTTGTGCCGTATTTGAGAGAAAGAGGGTTGCCGTTTGAAGTTCCAAAAACGAAATTATCTACATCGCCTTCGTTGTCGTAATTTGCAAGAAAACTCCAGTTGAGCATGCCTTCAATAGTAAAATTTCCGCGGTCAAATCTTGCCTGGAAAGTATCTGTAAAACCGTAAAATGTCGCGTTGCCATCGATTGGCGCTCCAAAACCAATCCAAGCCGTATTTTTCATCTGCTGTGAACTTAAAACCTGTGCGCTGGCAACAGATGTTCCAAAAATTACGGCAGATAAAACTGTTAAAATTTTCTTCATTTGCTTTTCCTCCGGAATTAAATTAAAAAATAGCATTTTATTCGTGCTGCTATTTTACCGTATTTTAAAATTATAATACTTTTGGAGTTTTTGTGCCTGTTCTATGTATGTTTTCACGTATAATTTTTTGTGATATAATCTTTTTCATTATATTTTTAGTAACTGTCGCAAGCCAGTGACGGATTAGGAGATATTATGGCAAAAGACGAAAAGACTGCGGTTGATCCGCATGCATGTACGCTCGACAAAATCATTTCACTCTGCAAAAGACGTGGTTTTGTTTATCAGGCTTCGGAAATTTACGGCGGTCAGGCTGGTGCTTGGGATTACGGTCCTTTGGGTGTAGATTTTAAACGCAATATTCAGAATGCGTGGTGGAAAGAAATGACTCAGCTTCACGATGATGTTGTTGGTCTTGATTCTGCAATTTTCCAGCATCACACAACATGGAAGGCTTCTGGCCACGTAGATCATTTTTCAGACCCAATGGTTGACTGTCTTGAATGTCAGGCTCGCCACCGTGCAGATAAATTGATTGAAGATTTTGTCGCCGCAAATCCGGACAAAGATCCTGGAAAACCAGTTGATACAATGACTCACGAAGAAATGAAGGCTTATATCGATGCGAACATCGACTGTCCTGCCTGTCATTCAAAAAACAGAAAATATACGGCTGTCCGCGAATTCAATCTTATGTTCAAAACATATCAGGGGCCGATTGCCGATGAAAGTCATTTGATTTATCTTCGCCCAGAAACTTGTCAGGGAATTTTTACTGATTTTAAGAACATTGTGCAGTCAAACCGTATGAAAATTCCTTTCGGCGTTGCTCAGGTTGGCAAATCCTTCCGCAACGAGATCATCTTTAAAAACTTTATTTTCCGTACATGCGAGTTTGAGCAGATGGAAATGGAATATTTCTGTAAGCCAGGAACAGAAGATGAAACTTTTGAACGCTGGAGAAAAGAACGCTGGGCATTCTACCTTAAATACGGTATTGCAGAAAATCACTTGAAATGGCATCACCACGACAAACTTGCGCATTATGCAAAAGATGCTTACGATGTTACTTACAAATTTCCAATCGGTTTTGAAGAAGTTGAAGGCATTCACTCAAGAACAGACTTTGACCTTTCTCAGCACCAGACATTCTCTAAAAAAGATATGTCTTACATCGATCAGGAAGACGGAAACAAAAAATACATTCCTTATGTAATCGAAACATCTGCTGGACTTAACCGCAATTTCCTCATGTTCTTGTGCGAAGCTTACGAAGAAGAAAATGTCGGAAAAGACGGAAAAGAAGACTACCGCACAGTTCTTCATCTCGATCCTCGTCTTGCTCCTGTTACAGTTGCTGTTCTTCCATTGATGAAAAAAGACGGACTTTCAGAAAAGGCAAAGGAAATTCAGCATCTTTTAAAAGAAGATTTTGTTACAGATTTCGATACTTCTGGTACAGTTGGAAAACGCTATCGCAGACAGGACGAAGTTGGAACTCCTTTCTGTGTAACAGTTGATTACGATACAATTACCGAAAAGAAAGAAGACGGTTCTGCAAATGAACTTTTTGACACTGTTACTGTCCGCTTCCGCGACTCAATGGAACAGGAAAGAGTAAAACTCTCTGACCTGCACGCTTTCCTTTTTAACGCAATTAAAAATTACAAACCTGTTGTAAGAGATTAAAAAATAGGCTGCCGGAAAAATATTTTTTTGAATTATGTTTTTCTGACAGCCTTTGTTTCTGTTTTTATGGATTATGTAGCCCTAGGAAAATCTAATCTTCTCGTAAGCCGAACTGCATTGGGAGCAATGGCTTTAGCAAATGTTTCTGACGATAAGCAGGCTTCTCAAATTATAAGCAGCGCTTATGAAGGAGGAATAAATTTTTTTGACACGTCGCGGACAAGCGAAGAAAGCGAAAAACGTCTTGGAAGCGCCCTTCATGGTGCAATTAGAAAAGATATTTTTATAGCAACAAAAACACGAGCCTCTAATAACGATGAGCTTTTCCGTGATATTGAATTGAGTCTTGCCGCCTTAAAAACAGATTATATCGACCTTTACCAGTTGGATAATCCTTCTTTTTTGCCAAAATGCGAAGGAGAGGATAAAATCGTTGAAAAACTTTTGAACCTTAAAAAGCAAGGCATAATTCACCATATTGGAATTTGTACTGAAAATTTTGATATGGCGCGCAATTTATTGAATGGAAACGGTCCCTGGGAAACTTTGCAATATCCATTTAATCTTTTATGTCCTATCGAAGTTCAGGAACTTGTTCTTGACTGTCGCGAAAAAGACGTCGGTTTTATTGCAATGCAGCCGTTGTGTGGTGGCGTAGTCCAGAATATTCCTCTTGCGCTGGGTTTTTTTAGCCAATTTGATTCCGCAGTTCCTGTTTGGGGCGCTCACAGCCAGGAAGAATTACAGCAAATTCTATATTTTACAGAAAATCCACCGATAATTGACGAAAAATTTGAACAGGAACTCGAAAAAGCAAGATTCTTTTTTAATTAGTTTTGGACTTTTTTCCCTTTTTTTGTCATTATCGGGCTTGGTCCCGATAATTTACTGAAAAATTCCGACAGATGGAAATGACCAAAAAGAATTTTTTATGTCATTTTTTTTCTGGGGCTGAATCCGAAAATCGAATGTATATATTACAATTATTTAGAGATTGCTAACCGAGTTTACTATGCAAACATCGCAGTATCAAGCACGGCAATGTCATTTAGAGCTTTATTAGCCAATCTCCATGACACTTAAATTACTGTTCTTATCAAAACGCGACATTCGGGCTAAGTAGCTATTTTTAGCGAAACTCGAAATTGAGCCTAATTAGTTTTAAATTCTTCTTTATTTTTGAATATTCATCGTTTTGAGCATATCCTGAGTTTCCTGCTTGTTTAAAACCCGGACAATTTTGTTTTTGTCGTTGTCAGTCTGAATCGTAATTGGATTTCCAAAGGAATCTTTTTCGCCAAGGAGAGAAACAATCGGATTTCCTGGGGAATCTGGACTTGCGTCCGTAACTTGGGCAATTTTTCCGTTGACAAGGTAAACCCACGCTCCAATTGGAAAAAGCGAAAGAGAGTAGAGCAGCGCCTTGATTACGGTGTCGTCAAACTGTTTTCCTTCATTTTTAAGAATTTCGACCATGGCAGCATAAGAAGAGCGGGCCTGCCTAAAGTGTCTTGGAGCGGTAATTGCTTCAAAGGTGCATGCTACTCCAATAATCTTTGCAAAAATGTCAATTTGGCTTCCTTCAAGGCGGCGAGGGTAGCCTGAACGGTTTTCGCGCTCATGATGTTCCAAAATTCCAAGCTGAATTTGAGTTGGAAAATTGTTTTCTTTTGCAATGTTAAAGCCCAAAACTGCATGTGTCGCGAGTTTTTGTTTTTCTGACGGAGAAAGACGCCTGTCTGTCATATAAAGCTGCGGCGGAAGGCGAATTTGTCCAATTTCGTGCAGAATGCAGCAAACTCCCAAATCAACGATTTTTGAAAGAGAAAATCTAAGCTGAAGCGCAATTACAATTGCAATTACAGTCGAGCGCATGCTGTGGCTTATAAGATAGTTTTTTGTAATTGTGTCTTGAGAAGGCGTAATGCGCAGAACGTAGCGGCGGTTTTCTTTTATAAAAATGCACAGTTCTTTGACAGTTTCTGAAATTTCAGTGTAATTTAAAACTTTGTGAGTTGCATAGCGTGTATAGACGGCGGTTATGTAATTCATGTATTCGTTATAAACAGTTTGAACAACGTCCATCCGCGATTTTTCATTGTTTGCAAGGCTTGCTTTTGCGTCTTTAATTGCTTTTTTTGCATTTTCGCCAATCTTTGGCTTTTTATCCGAATCGTCCAGTTCAAGATCGTCAATAGAAACATTTTTAAAATCTGCCGGATCTGCTTTTACAGGAACAGAAATTTGTCCAACTCCCTGCGAGCCTTCTGAATAAACGGCTTTAAATCCCCATTCAAGAAGCGTTTTTTTTAGAGAATCCGTAAACGGGCACAAAGAGTTTAAAAGCAAAAAATTTTTATCAATAAAAAGGTCGCGGTTAAAGAATGTGTTTTCTTTTATTGTCGAAACTGGAAACGAATTCATATTGGTATTATCGGCAGAATTCAGCAGATTATTAAATTTTTATTGGGTGGCTTTTTGTTTCGCTCCGCTTCACAAAAACCGGGCTGTCCGTGGCTACGGCGTCTTGCGCGCCTCCGGTGCTTTGCACACGCTTCGCGTCCACTACCATCCCTGCCACAAAACAAAAAAAGAGAAGAAAACTTTCACTTTTTCTTCTCTTTTTTACATGGAAAGCCGGTTATTCGGCGCGTCTTTTATTTTTACAGGGCGTCTGGATGTTTGAAAAGCCTAAAAAGGTTTTTCACGTCCTGTTGTTTCAACCAAAGACATTTATATTATCGTTCCTTTGTAAATTCGACTTTAGTGTTTTTTGAAAAAAAATCATTTTTTTGCAAAAATTGCTGATACTGGCGCACGGATTTCATCAATTCTTCGTATACAATTTTTGAACGTGAAAAAACTGCGGAGGTTTTGTCTTTTGGTAAAACTTGTGAACTGAAAAGTTCGTTGAGTTTTGCTTCAGTCGGAAAAACAAGCGAGGCAATTTGTGTAAACTGAGAATTTCTTAGTTCAAAATCAGTTTGCTCAAGAGATTTTAGCGCCTTTTGAATTTTTTCTGTAGAAAGATTTTTGTCGGAAATTGTTTTTTCGCAGGTAAAAAACGCTTTTCTTGCAAGCGAGTAAAGGTTTTCAAGGCCATTTTTGAGTTCTTCAAATGCAGCGTTAAAATTTTGCAAAAGTTTTTGCTGTCCGCAGTCTGATTTTCGAGATTTTTTTTCGGCTTCAAAAAACTGGTTGCGAAGGCTTATCTTTTCGTCCTGCTTAAGCAAAGTCTGGACGTCTGCGCAGTAAAATCCTGGAATTTTTAGGGAAGTTTTGCTGAGCGAAAAAGAGGTCGTTTCAGGATATTTTTGAGTCTGGCTTTCAAACCACCATGCAAACATCTTCATTTTTGAATCCGTAACAATTGTGTTTTTTTCGTAATCTTGTCCTAAAACCGGATTTGCCGCAAAAATTGAAGTTGCAAGCATTTTTTCGGCAGAATTCAACCTTGTGCTTGAAAAATGCGCTTTTTCTTCAAAAAGAGAACCACGGATATGTGTATTTTTTTTTGGATAACCTAAATCAAGTCCTGCGCAATAAATTTCTTTTGCGCCGATTATCCTGCAAAAATCCCAAGCCGTTGTGGCAACTGAGCCTCCGCTTCCAAGTTTTCCTTTGTGACCGAGTTTTTCTTCAAAATACTGACCGAGCGGAAAAAGTGATGAGCACAAAACTGTTTTTCGGCAGTTAAAACGGTAAACTGCCGGGCAGACGGCGGATTCCGTAATCAAAACGCTGGACTTGCTTTTAAGCCCTGCAATGTGCCTGTAGGCGTAGTATTGCGGATCGGTAAGGACAATAAAATCTGGTTCAACCTCTGCTTTTAGGCAGGCGCTCAGGGCAGTGTCGACTGCAACTGTCAGACAGCGTTTTTTTAATTCTTTTAAAAAAGGCAGAATTTCTGAAAGTCCTGGACCTGCGGCAATCAAAAGACAGGGCAGGTCTTGTGGACAGACATTTTTGTAAATGTTTATTCCGTCCAAAATGGCCAAAAACGGCAGGTTAAAGCAGGAATTTCTTAGCCAAAGCTTTGAAAATTTTTCGAGTGTCGAACTGTTTATTTTTTCTTTTTGCTGATTGCGCTCAAAAAGGAAATGAAGTGATTCAAAATATTCTTTTGAATGTTGAGACTGCGCTTTGTTTTCTATGAGCGCGGTGTGTGAAAATGGCGCAGAATGTTCTGTCAGAGTAATTACATCGTGGAGTTCTGCCTGTAAAAGAACAATCAGTTTTTTGTGCTTAAGCAATGGTTCGAAATCTGTATATTTTAAGGCTGCAAAAAAATATTGAGGTTCTGGTTCTACAATGATTATCGAATCTTCAGGAAAACTTTTTGCCCATTCTAAAGGGGCGTAGCCAAGTCCCATTGAAAAAAAAACGGCGCATTCTGTCTGTTCTGTTTTTGCATTTTTGACGGTTGAAACAGCTTCTTTTTTTGGCGCATACGATGAATGAAGAAAAATTCCGTTTTCTTTGGCGGTAAGTTCTCCGTTTTTTGAAATAACGACTTGCCAAAAAGCAAAATCAGGTTCTTTTTGTTCATTTAGAGGAAAAGTTTTTTCGAGTTGTTCTGCCAGAAAAGAAAAACGTGCTTTAAAAAGAGAAATGTTTTTATTCCAAAAAGAGTTCAATTTCGGTGTCCTGTGTGAGCGGAACTCCAGGTTCAGGCGTCTGAGCGGTAACCCATCCTTCGCCGTTGATTTTAATTTTTAAATCAGAGCGGTTTAGCAATGGCAGGAGGTTTCTCTTTGGAAGTCCCTTAAAATTCGGAACTGTCTTGTCGATTTGAATTTCCGCATTGTTTTGAATTTTTATAAGTCCTGAATGTGCAAGGCTCGACGCTCCTCCTCGGCTCATCCCCAAATGGTCGATTATTATGCTTGCCGCTTCGCCAATAACAGGAGCAACAATTCTTCCAGCGTAAGTTTCGCCTTTTGCCTTTTCAATTACAATATAGAGTATTATTTCCGGATTTTCGGTCGGAAAAATTGCAATACAGTTAGAGATAAAGTCTGTTTTTGAATATCCTCCGTTTACAGGATCTGCCATTTGTGCAGTTCCTGTTTTTACACCGATTGAAATATCGCTCAAGTTTGCTCTTGAGCCAGTTCCTGTCTGTGCAACAGTTTGCATGCAGCTCAAGATATATTTTGAAGTCTGATTGTTTATTATCTGCGGTTTAAAATTTGGAGAATGGATGTATTCTTCAATTCCAGCCTGGTTTGTAATTTTTTTAATTAAAGTAAGTTGAACCGGAATTCCGCCGTTTGCAATTGCAGTTGCGGCTTCGACCATTTGCAGCGCACTTACGGAAATCTCCTGTCCGATTGCAATTGTCGGCTTTGAGCGGGCAGACCAGAATCTGTCGCTGGTATTGCGGACTGCGCCTGCTGTTTCTCCGGGAAGCTCTACTCCTGTTTTTGAGCCAAAACCAAAACTTCTCAGTCTGGACAAAAACTGTTCACTTTCAATTTTTTCAGACATTTGAGCCAAAGCATCGTTGCACGAAAATTTGAGCGCTTCTCTGGCGGTAATCCAGCCGTGGTGGTCAAGACAGGTGATTCTTATTCTTTCGCCGCTGGAAGTCTTTTTTTCGTAAATTCCATCGCAATAAAAAGTGTCATTTTCAGAAATCGCGCCTGAGTCAAAAAAAGCCGCAATTGAAAAAATTTTAAAAACAGAACCGGGTTCATAACTTTCGGTTGCCGGCAAATCTTTCATTTGGGCGGGAGTTGCCTTTGAATACTGATTTAAATCTGCCGATGGAAGTGAAATATAAGAAATAATTTCTCCAGTTTTTGCTTCTGCTGCAATCATCATCAAGCTTGCCGCATGAGTCCGTTCAATTGCATTTTGCGCAATTTTTTCCAATTTGAACTGAAGATTTGCATCAATCGTCAGATAAATATTTTTCCCTTCAACATCAATCGGAGCGTCTGGATTTACAGGAGGTGAAAGCAGGTTTTGTTCTGTGTATTCAATTCCTGTAAGCCCTGTTCCGTCGCTCCCCATGTAGCCGATCACCTGGCTGGCAAGTTCCTTTTCTGGATAAATCCTTCCTGGAACTCTGTCAAACCTGACCGCCGAAAAAAGTCCATTTTTGTCCGTAATTTCTTTTAAAATTTCATAATCGTTTTGGTCGATTTTTTTCTTGAGGTAAACAAAATTTGAATCTGCGTTGGAAGAAATTGTGTTTGCCAGCTGATGCTCATCAATTTTTAGAACTGGCGAAAAAAGTTTTACAAAATTTCCCAAGTCTTTGATTGCAGAAGGCGTTGCTCCTACGTGATAAAAATTTGTCGGAACAGCAAGAGGTTTCCCATTTTTGTCTAAAATAGAGCCTCTCTGCACAAGCGGAGAATAAGTTTTTGTTTCCGGTGTTTTTTTTAAGGCAAGAACTGCATATTTGAAGAAAATATAACCTGCAAACAGCGCTATAACGATGCAAAATATCAAAACCCGTCTTTTGTTGAAGTATTCGTTCATTTGCATAAAACTTTTCCCAACACATTTTTTACAGAAACAAAACCGTAATCACGCGAGTCAACCGAAACTTCATAATTGTCGCCGACAGCCAGTATATAACCTTCTGGAACCTGAGCTGCGTCTTTTAGCCGCATATACTGGCTTTCTGTAAGCGGAATTTCATTGTCTCCAACTTTTACAGTATACACTGGATTTGATGAATATTCTAGTGACTGTCCTTCGCAGGCAACGCACCTTTTTACGACTATTTTGTTGTTATATAAATAAATGACGACATCGCCAGCTTGAGGCTCCTTCCATTGAATCAAAAGCGAGTTTGAAAAAGGCTTGATAATTCCGTAGGCGAGTTTGTTTACAACGACAGTTGATTTGTCGTGAATCGCGCTTTCCATAGAAGTTCCGGAAACGTGAAGAACTTCAACCGCAAAAAGTTTAACGATAAAACCCAAAAGAAGACCGCAGCAGGTTATAAAAATTATAGATTTATTTGTTGAGGATAAATTTGACTTAGACATCTTTTTTCTAATATAACGAATTTTGCGTTCCGATAATAGACGTATGCAGATAATCAGTTATGTTGGCAGCTCTCCAAAATCGAGAAGCTCTGCCAGAACCAAAAGTTTACTTTTAAAATTCAGAAGAAAGGCTTTTAAGTTTTCGGAGTTTGAACATTCTAAAAAAGCTTTTTCAGGAGCGCGCTCTAATCCTGCTTTTGCGGTTTCTGTTCCCTATGTAAATTTCAGGAGTCTGATTCGTCCTGCGCGCTTAAAAAGAATCTGCATTTTTTTGTTGCTTTGTCTTTTCGTTCCTTATTTTTCTGTAAAAATTTTAAACTATTCTCAAGCTTTTACAGGTCCTTTAAAAATGGGAGAAACTTTTTCGAGTGAAATTGAAACTTTGAACAGCGCAATGTCAAAATTCGCAATGACATCTTCAGAAGCAAGTTTTGACGAAAACGGAAATGTTCTTTCTGACGATGGAAAAATACTTACGCCAAGTTCTGTAGGACTGGCAAAGGCGATTTCTTATCAGTCGTACAAGGTAAAGAGCGGCGATACAATTAGTTCGATTGCCTTAAAATTTGGTCTTACAAATATTTCGACTTTGATTTCTGTAAACGGAATCGACAATGTCCGGACTCTTATGGCAGGGCAGAAAATTCGTGTTCCAAACCAGGATGGAATTGTTTATACGATTTCAAAAGGTGATTCTTTAAATTTGCTTTCTGTAAAATATCATGTGAGCGTTGAAGAAATTCTTGATGTAAATGAACTTGCAGATGAAACTCTTTCAATTGGCAAGGAACTTTTTATTCCTGGCGCAAGAATGGATTCTGCGTCCCTAAAAAAAGCTATGGGCGAACTTTTTATCTGTCCGATTTCCCAAAGTTATAAAATTTCAAGTTATTTTGGCCGCCGCGCAGATCCTTTTACTGGAGTTCCTTCAAATCATACCGGAGTTGACCTTGCCTGCCCGACGGGAACTCCTGTAAATGCCACAATGAGCGGAAAAATTGTTCAGCTTGGCTGGAGCAATATCTTCGGAAATTATGTTATAATCAATCACGGAAACGGTTATCAGACTCTTTACGGCCATATGTCAAAAATTTTGTGCCGGAACGGTCAGAATGTGAGCCAGGGAACGAGAATTGGACTTGTTGGTTCAACAGGATATTCAACTGGACCTCATCTGCATTTTACGGTCTACAAAAATGGCCGTCTTGTTGATCCTTTGTCATTGCTGAAGAGGTAAAGAAAATGAAAGCGGTTTGTGTTTGCGGTTGCTGCGGAAGAACTATTGATAAAGAATTTCTTTATTGTCCATGGTGCGGTCAGGAAAAAATGCACGGTAAAAAAGATTCATTTGAAGCGATATTCAAAAATCTTGAAGAGAAACAGGCGGAAGACAGGGCAAGACGCGTTGTTGCTCTTGAGCAAAAGCTTGACGCTCTTGACCGCGACCTTTCGATTCTGGCTCTGAGCGTGGAGATGGCTAAGTGAAAAAAATAAAAAAAATTTTGTCAGCCGTTTTTTTTTCAATCTCATTTTGCGCTTTTTCGGAAATTTCATTTGAAAATCCTGAGATCAACTCTCAGGATAAAATTCTTTTTACAATAAAACAAAGCATTGCCGGAAGCCCGTCTTATTCAACTGCTTTTTCTGCCGATGCAAAAACTCTTTTGACTGCAAAAATTTTAACCTGCTATCCAGAGAAAATGGAATTGCTTTCAAAAGGTTCTGTTTTGCAGGTTAGAAACAGATGGGGAACCGCAAGATATTCATTTTCGGATTCGACTCTTTCGTGGATTTCGCGTGCGGATTCAATTCCAGAAACTGCGCAGATTTTAAGTCCGCAGATTGCAAGTCCAGACGGAAAATGGCTCTGCTACATAAAGAAAACTGGAATTGCAGAAGGTGAACTGATTTTAAAAAACGCTTCGACTTTGCAAGAAACTGTTTTAGACAAGAAGGCACAGCTGGATTACGAGAAAATTCCTGTAAAATGGAATTCTGACAGCTCTATTTTTGTGTACGAAAAAAACGGCAATGTTTATTTTTGTGAGCCGAAAGTTGCCTTTCAAAAAGTTCAGCTTGCCGAAAAATTTCGGCTGATCGGTCGCGGAAACATAAATTCTGTCTGCTGGGCAAATTCAAAAAATTTAATTTATATTGCACGCGATTTAATTTATAGAATCAGTTCAAATGAACTTTATACGCGCGGTCTTTATTCTTCTGTTATCGAACCAGGAATAGTCTGTGGCCGGCTTCCTGTAATTTTTGACGAAGAGCATGATGAATTTTCAGTAAACTCAAAGGCTTCGGCGATTATTTTTATTCAATCTAAAAAAATCATAAGTCTTTTTAAATTGAACGAGTCTGGCTTTGAATATGTAAATCCTGTCGTTTCAAAAACTGCGACTGGAGCCGGCGGAACCGTAACTGCCTTAAAAGTTTTTTGGACAAGCGACACAAAATGCGTTTTATGGCTCAACTTGCTTTCTTACGAAAACGGTGCGCAAATATCGGCATTTTACAGCCTTGGAAGCGAATTGAAATTCCTTTCTTCAACAGATTCTGTAATCGAGCCTCAGCTGTCGCCCGACGGAAAAAAAATCTGCTTTGCAAAGGAAAATTCTCTTTTTGTTTTTGAATCAAATACCTGGACAGAAGTTGATCATCTTTCCGGAGAAAAAATTGTTTCGTTTGTCTGGGGAACAGATTCTTCGGTTTATGTTGGCGGAGAATCTACCGTAAAAAAATGGCAGCTTGGTTCAGAAATCGAAAAATCATCGGTTTTGTTTCTTTCCGCCGCGTCAAAAGTTTTTTGGAAATCTGACACTGTTGTTTTTGCAGCAGATGCCGTAAAAAAAGATGTTTTTTATGAATTTGATGAATTGAAGGGAAGTTGGACAAAATCTATCGAGCCTCTTGTTGTTGCTTCTGGTTCTGTTCAAAACGGAAAATTCCGCGTTTATACAGGAAATGCTGTAAATTCAAATTTTAAAAACGCGCTTTTTGTGCGCACTCTTTCAGGAAAAGCAGTCACAAAAGCTTATTTTCCGCAGACAATGGAAAAAAGACAGGTTCCTGCAAAAATAATTCTTGCAGTCGATGCGCTTGATGATGCTTCCGGTTTGAGTTCTATTCTTTATGTCTTAAGAAAATACAAAATTCCTGCAACATTTTTTATAAATGGAGAATTTATTCGCCGTTATCCAAAAGAAACCGTTCAGATTGCAAAAAGCGGTTACGAATGCGGCTCAATGTTTTTTACGGCATTGGATTTGACATCAAAAGATTTTGTTGTTGACGAAGACTTTGTCCGCCGGGGACTTGCACGCAACGAAGATGAATTTTTTCAGGCAACAGGAAAAGAATTGAGCCTTCTGTGGCATGCTCCGTTTTATAAGGCGGATTTCGAAGTAAAAAAAGCTGGAAAAAACTGCGGATACTCTTATGTCGAAGCAGGCCGCTTTAGTTTGGACACAATCACTCTCGAAGAAGCAGCCCGCGGAAAACCCGGTTATCTGTCGGCTTTGGAACTGGTTTCGTTTTATGCTAAAAATCTGGAAGACGGTTCTGTAATTCCTGTATGCGCAGGTCTTTCAAAAGGCACAAGAAGCGACTGGCTTTACGAAAAGCTTGACCTTCTTGTAAGCCTTCTTTTAAGCAATGGCTATGAGTTTGTAGCTTTTAACGAAAGCCTTTAATCAGCGGATTCTCAGACATGCGAGTTTTCCACAAAATTGTCCCCAAAGTCCCGCTTTTTGCGCGGTTCTGTCGGCAACTAGAGGAACAGTTTCTAAGACAGTGTTTCCGAGTTTGTACTGAATCTGTCCGTAAACGGCTCCAAGTTTTGTTCCTCCGTAGATGCATTTTGGAAGCTGAATTTCGGCAATAACGTTTTCTGCGTCTTCTGCCGCAGTTTGAGAGCTGATGTGCGGAACTGTAACCGCATTTGTCCAGGCAGGAACAAGGTTTACGAATTTTGTTTTTGCTCCTGGAACTGCAACTGGATAATTTTTTTGAATTTTATTTTCAGGAATGTAGTCGGCAAACGAAGAAAAAGCCCATTCCATAAGGGTCGTTCCGTCTTTTATGCGGTAAAAATTTCCCTGTTTAGAGCCAGTTCCCGGTCCTTTCATCGTAACAGACAAAAATCTTACTCCGTTCCGTTTTGCCGTCAAAGCAAGATTGTAACCGCTCTCGTAAATAAATCCTGTTTTTAGCCCGTCGCAACCTTCCATTTTTCCAAGAAGCGGATTTGTGTTTCTTTGGTAAATTGCCGTTGAATCTCCTTTTGCTTTTTCCCAGCTCGGAAGATTTTTTTCGAGAGGGTAGAGAATTTCTTTTGCGCTGTGATAATCCCTCAAGCTTTCCGGATAACGGTTTATATAAATTCTGCAGAATTCGGCAAGTTCGCGCGCAGTTGTAACATTTTTTTCTGAATAACCGCTTGGCTCTTCAAAATGAGTGTGAGTCAGGCCCAAAATTTTTGCTTCATAGTTCATTCTTGCAACAAAATCTTTAGTACTTCCAGAAATTTTATATGCCAGCGCAAGGGCCGCATCGTTTCCCGAAGCCACAGCAAGCCCGGTCAAAAGTTCACGAACCGTAACAATCTGCCCTTGTCCTAAAAACATAAGGCTTGCGTCAGACGGCATATTTATTGACCAGCTGTTTTCTGGCGGAGAAACAAGTTCGTCCAGAGAAAGGTTCCCGTTTTCGATTTCCTTAAAAACAATGTACATTACAAAGAGCTTTGTAATCGAAGCCGGAGGAATGACTTCATCCGCATTTTTTTCAAAAAGAATGCAGCCATTTTTTGCATCGACAAGAATTGCCGCCCCTGAATCAACTTCCAAATCTGCAGCAATAATCGGATACGGAAGAGGTTTGAGCGATTCGCTGCGTTTTAGAGAGTAGGTTTGGTTTAAAAAAGCATTTAAAGAAGCGGTTTGCTCTTCCGAAAGAGGCTTTACGTTCTGCGTTTTAAAAAACGATGCCGACCATAAAAAAAAGACTGCCGTCAAAATTGCAATAGTTAGAAAAGTTGTTCCCAAAACAGCGAAAATTTTTTTAGAATTTTTTGGATTTTTTTTGTCAGAATTGCGTTTTTTTAAATCAAAATCGGATAAGTCAATGTTAGAAAATTTCATTTTTATATTTTACAGTAAATGTGGCAAAGTGGGCAAATGGGCTTTAAAATTGCAAAAAAACTTCCGGCCGTAAATTTTTGACCGGAAGCCTAAAAATTTTCGGGGCGGTTTAACGGGCTGTCCGTACTTCCGCTTTCGCTCCATCCTCCTCGGCTAAAGCCTGCGGTGGATTGCTACGCAAGTACTTCCATCCCTACCGCAAAAAACTATTTTCCAAGACTGTCCATTACGCTCTGTTCGTAGCGGGTCCAGTATTTGTCATAGCTTTCCATTTTTCCGTCCTGATCAACAGTAAACATAATTTTTCCGTCGCTGTTTTCGCCCATTGCATTTTTCGGATGTATAATGCTTGGTGCAAGCGCAGGAATTACCTTTTTAATTTCTTTTGCAAATTCACCTGCAATTACAAAACCGCCGAGTTTATTGTTATGTGTTGAATCTCCGGCAAACATAAGCTCTTTTGCTTCAATTTTGTTTCCGCAGTCAGAATATGCTTTTTCGTAGAGATTTTTTGTAATTTCAAAACCGTCAATCAAAAGAATTTTCTTTTCTTTTGCAAGCTGGCGAACAGCTTCTACATAAGCGTTGTTTCTTGTAATCTGAGTTTTTGTCGAAGTGTCTTTTGAGTCGTGGTGAGGAGTGATTCTTCCTTTTCCGTCAAAGTACATTCGGCTTACAGGCGTTACGAGCACAGGAGTTGCTCCTGCTTCGAGCGCAACATTTACGTACTGCATAAGATACCATTTGTAAGTTCCGCCGCAGTCATAAGAATAGAACGAATTTCCGTATTTTTCAAAATAACTGTCTGGAGTGCGGACTTTTTTTCCTTCATGGATCGGGTAAATTCCTTTTTTATTTGGTTCTCCAAGAGGAACGTAGCGGTCTTCGAGGTATCCTGCTCCGTTTGAGCAGTCATTGTGTCCAAATTGAATAAAAAGATAGTCGCCTTTTCCAATCTGCTGTCTGATTTTTTCCAGCGAGCCTTCGTTTATAAAGTTGCGGCTTGAGCGTCCTCCGTTTGCGTAGTTTTGAACTTCAACGGCGCCGTTAAAGAAGCACTGCAAGAATTCTCCCCAGGCTCCCTCGTTTCTTGTCTGACCGTTGTTCCACATTCCGAGCGCAGAATAATCTTTACAAGTCGAGTCAGAGGCAAGGAAAACATTTACCTTTCCTTCTGCACGCGGACGAATTGCCGTTGCTTTTGAAGGAATTGCATAGCCTTCGTTAATCTTTTTGTCCAGTTCTACAGTTACAGTTTTTCCTGCTTTGCCTGAGCGGTTCATTGGCGTAATTACAGCTTTTAAGTTGAATCCAGAATCTGCTCTTGAAATAAGATAAGTTTTGTCGGCAAAACCAGTGCTCTGTTTTATGAGTGTGTCTTTTTTATCTTTTGTCCTAAACCACTGGATCAGAGAACAGTCTTCTCCTGAACCGTTAAATTCGTAATGAAGGGTGATTGTGTGTCCAGGATAAGGCGTATTTATGTCGTCATCTGTTGTAAAACTTGCTTTTTTGATTTTTACTTCGGACGGCTTTGGCGCAGAATAAGCTACAGGTGTCCAGCCGATAAAATAATTTGAAGGACTGTAAGCTCCTGCATCCGCAATGATTTTTCCGCCGTCGCGATGGCTTACATCAACGCCTGTATTGTCCCACATTGAATTATATTCAAAGAAATTTGCATTTTTAGGTTTGTTTCCGCTCATACTCGTCCAGCCCTGCGGATTTATAATTCCTTCGTATGCAAAAATCGTATTTACAAATGCAACGCTTGCTTTCGGTCCCCATGGTCTTCCGAAGTAGCCCGGAGCTTGCATATTGTTCTGGTCTGCATTGATTATGCAGTTATAGAACAGATAGCCTTTTTCTTTTGCATTGCGGGCTGCGGTTAAATATCCGCTGTTTTTTGAATCAGAATATCCAGCCCAAACAATCTGACAGTTTTCAAAAACAACATCGCCGTCACCAAAAATAAAGTCGGTATTGCCTTCGATATAGCAGTTTTTGTAATACTGTCTTGAATCTGCTCCTGTGTAGAGAGTGTCCTGAGAACCCAAGAATTTACAGTTTACAAATTCAGCCTGGTCCGCTTCTGTACAGATTGCAGACGCGCGCTCTGTCGCCGCCTTTGACTGAACATCGGAATTGAGCTTTCTTACAAATGCAATTGTAGTTCCGTCTGGTTCTACACCGTCCTTTAATTCTTCGGCGGTAACATATTTGTTAAACGAAGTTTCAAAAGTAATTCCTTCTGCGCGGAAAAATTTTGCATCTTTTTTTACGTAAGTTGCAACTCCCCACTTTGCTACGCTTTTCTTTTCAAATTTGTCATAGGCTCTCTCTTCATCGTAGTAGCCATTTAAATCTGCCGAATAATAATTGTATCCGATTCCATAATACCAGGTGAGCTTTACTTCCTGAGCTGGAGTGTCATTTTTTAAGGTAATGTATGGAGTGTCGATTATAACCTGGTCGCGGTAAATTCCCGGAGCAATATGAATTGTAATTCTGTCGGCTTCTGATTTTGGAGCCATTGCATGAGCGGCTTTTACAGCCTGTTTTACAGATGAATAGTCCTGTTTTTTGCCTCCAACGTAAATGTCCTTTTTGAGAGGAATTTGATTTACGGTTTTGTCTTTTGAGCTCATCAAAATATCTTTTGTAACGTTTGAGCCGGAAACAGAGATGTGATTCATTGTCGCAGTTTTTTCAGTTTCGCATAAAACTTCGTAATTTCCGTCGCGGAGTTTTGTTCCGTAAATTCCGTTTGCGGCTGCTCCAGTATAAGTGTAGCCGTCTTCAAGATTTTTGAATGAAATAGATGAAGGCATGATTGAAGTGTCGCCGATGAATTTTCCGTTTACATCGTAGACTGGCTTTAATTCAACTTGAATGTCCTTTGTAAAAGCCGCAGTTCCTTCAAAAATCGTGTCTTTCGCTACTGTGTAATCGTTTGCGCCTTTGAGAGAGACTGTGTATTGAACGGCAGGCTCAAGTTCGCCCTTAAAAGAAAAATCTCCGCTAGTATTCTGAATTTCGATTTCTACTGGAAGATAAAGAGTATTTGCCGGAGGAGTCATTACGAGTTTTGCAGATGATGAAGAAAAATCTTTTGCAAAACCGCTGATTTTTCCATCGGCGATGTAAGTTTTCATTTCTGAAGCAGCGAGGTCTTTTTTGAAAGAAGCCTGTGCGTCCTGGGAAATTGAAATCTGTTTTGTGTCTGCCGAAATTCCAAATCCTTTAACGCCTTCCAAAACCGCCGTAAATGTAAATCCTGCCGGAAGACGTGTTGTGTAGCTTCCGCCAGAAATTGTTGCCGGAAGCTGCTGCTTTGTTTCTGAAACGACGAATTTTAATTCACCTTTTGAATGAAGCCCTTTGATTGAACCGTTTACATTTACGCCAGGAGTGCGTGTAATGCGGTAATAAACTGGTTTTGCGCCTGTTGCTTCGCAGTAAACTTTATAAGAGCCGTCAGAAACTGCAATGTAAGACCATCGTTTTGACTCTCCGTTGAGCCATGCGGATTCGTCCTGAATGCCGTTTTTTTCGCCAGATTCGCTTACAGATACGAAGTGAATTTTATCTTCTGAACCGTTTGAAGCCCGTCCGTAAAAAGTAACAATGTCACCAGCCTTTACGTTTCTTAAAAGCAGGTAGCGTTTTGATTCTCCTCCTTTTCCGTTGCAGTAATAAATCCCGTCAGAAATATAGCCGTCGCTAAATTCAAAAGAAGAATAGCCTTGGGTTCCATAATTTTTTGAACCATTGTAATAGGCGCGGTCATTTTTTTCGGTTTTTAAAGTAAGATCTCCAAAAGTGTATTCACCGGCTTCGAATTTTCCGTCTGCGGCAAGTCCCGAAAGATTGTCTAAATCGGAAATTTTAATGTGATTGACAGCATTTTTTTCTTCAACGCCACCAAAATCCCAGACATCAACTTTGCGGGTCTGGGCAGATACCGAAACAGCTGCCAAAAAAGCCAGAACCATTGCGGCAATTTTGAAACATTTTTTCATAATAACTCCCATTTTTTTATAAAAATTTTGCACTATAATTATAACAGTGTTTTTATAAAAGTGTAGTGAGAATTACGATGAATTTTTGAAAAAAACGACGGAACTTATATTCTTCCGGCTTTGTTCTGCAAGAATAAATCACAGAGGGTGACAGCTGTCATGGCTTCGATTACAGGAACAATCCTTGGACAAAGGCAGACATCGTGGCGTCCTTCGATTTTGAGGTTTTCGTTATGAAATTTGCCGTTTTCGTCAACAGAAACAGTTTGCTGCTCTTTAAAAATTGAGGGAACTGGTTTTACGGCAACTCTGAAGAAGATTTCGTTTCCGTTGGAAATTCCTCCTAAAATTCCGCCGGCATTGTTTGTTAAAAATTCAACCTTTGAGCCGTCAGAATTTACACGCATAATGTCGTTATTTTTGCTTCCTGTTAAATCGGCGGCTTCAAAGCCTGCGCCAAATTCAATTCCTTTAACTGCGCCTATGCTTAAAATTGCGTGTGCCAAAAGCGCATCAAGCTTGTCAAAAACACATTCTCCCAAACCTGCTGGAAGTCCTGTTACACTGCAGGCGATTATTCCGCCGGCAGAATCTCCATTTTTGCGGAGTTCCTCGATTTTTTCGTTCATTTTTGCCGCTGCGTCGTTGTCCGGGGCGCGAAGGGCATTCTGCTCAATCTGCGAAAAATCTATTTTTTGAATGCTGATTCCTGCCGCGCGCTGAGTGTAAGCGGTAATTTTTATTTGTGGGCAGAAGTGTTCAAGCACCTGTCTTGCAACTTCTCCAGCGGCGACGCGGACAGCGGTTTCTCTTCCAGAGCTTCGTCCGCCGCCACGGTAATCTCTAAAGCCATATTTTAAAAAATATGATAAATCCGCATGTCCTGGTCTAAATGTATTTGCAAGGTTTGAATAGTCTTTTGAGTGCTGGCTTTCGTTGCGGATTATAAAGCCGATGGAAGTTCCTTCTGATTTTTCTTCAAAAACGCCGCTTAAAATTTCTATTTTGTCGGATTCTTTTCGGGCTGTGACAGAAGCGTTTGCCTGGCCGCCTGCGCTTTGTCCTGGTTTGCGTCTGTCGAGCGCCGTCTGAATTTTTGTCTGGTCGATTTTTATTCCGGCTGGAACTCCGTCGATTATTCCGCCGAGCGCAGGACCGTGGCTTTCGCCGAAAGTTGTGATTTTAAAAATTTTACCAAAAGTATTTCCAGACATAGTTTTTTGCTCCAAATTTTATTTCGTAAGAATAGCATAATTGAAGATTTTGGGCAAAGAAAAAAAATACGATTAAAGCGCACGACCGGGCCTTATAGCCCG
>NZ_DBJD01000003.1:0-315 GCF_002297065.1 Treponema sp. UBA785
ATCTCGGGCTAATTTTATAAAGGTTTTTGAAAAAAATAAAAAAAAATGTTTCTTTTTTTAGTGGTTTTGTTGTACACTGTAAGAACCTTTTTTTTCATAAAATTAAAGTGGCTGTAATTAAGGAAGCACGATAAAATTGCTTCCGTGTAATTTTTATCATTACAGTTTGCTCAAGCGTTGCTTTTACAAACTGTGATTCTCGCCAATCCGGTGGCTGGCTCGTCGCTAATGCGGAGTTTAAAATGGAGGCATTATAAAAACAGCCAAAAATGGCATCTGTTTTTATCTTTAAGAGTTTGCGTTGCAAACTTTCTT
>NZ_DBJD01000003.1:374-24300 GCF_002297065.1 Treponema sp. UBA785
GTTGTTTCTCACTTCGTTGCGGAACAACTTGAAAAGTTAATCCTAAAACTGAAGTTTTAATTTTGACTTTTTATGGGAGGAGATGTGAAAGTCTTAAATTTATGTCTGTCGTTGACCGCAAATTCGACAGTTCTTTCAACTTCTCTGACCTTTGAACAGCAATATCAAAAAATCTACAAAAAACTTATAGCATTTTTATATCAAAATCAAACCGCAAAATTTTCATTTTCGTTTACAGGTTTGCAGCTTGAATGGTTTGAAAAAGAACATCCAGAGTTTCTTCAGATTCTGCATGAGCTCGTTGCCAGAAAGCAAATTGAACTTTTAGGAGGCGGTTATTACAATCCCGTTTTTCCGCTTTTATCTCCGGTCGACAGAGCAGGGCAGATTGAACTTTTGACAGTTGAACTTAGAAGAATTACAGGAAAACGTCCGCGCGGAATTTCTGTTTTAAGTTCTGTTTGGGATCGCTCGCTTATTCCGTGCTTTCAAAATTGCGGAATGGAATGGGTTCAACTTGATTTTTCAGTTTTTCCCGAAAAAAGCCGGCATTTTCTTCCTCAAATTTTAGGCGAACAGGGAAAAATAATAAAAGTTCTGCCTGTTTACAGAAATTTGCAGAATGTAATCAAAAAGAATATTTCGCCGGAACAATATTTAAAAGAACTCGTAGACAAAATTGAAAATTCGACAAAGAATGATGAATACAATTATTATGCACAGGAAAGGGTAATTTCTGTAAATTTTGAATTTGACAGCGCGGAAATTTTATTAAAAAGCAACTGGATTGAAAATTTATACAAGTCGATAAGTCGGGAATTTGCCGGAAAAGTCAGAGTTTGCCTTCCAACAGAATACATTCATCGTGCAGAAGAATTTATTCCATCATTTACAGGAATTGGCATTCGGGATGATGTTGCAAAATGGGCGTTAAAGCCTTACGAAATTTCCGGAGAAAAATCGGAACTTCCTGTTTCTATAAACAATTTTTTAATTACATATCCAAGATGCCTCGCACTTTACAACCGGGAGCTTTATATTTCACTGCTTGTTTCAAACTGTCATGGCGACAAAGCTAGAAAAATGGCAGCCAGAAAATCGCTTTGGAAAGCGCAGACAGGAGAGGCATTTTTGTGTTCTCCAGAAGGAGTGTTTCCTGACAAAAGAATGCGTCAAGCCGCTTACAAAAATCTTACGGAAGCAGAAAAATTCATTCGCGAAGCTGTTCCTTTTAAGGAATCAGTAACATCTTTTGACTACAATGCGGACGGGCACAACGAATATCTGTGCTCAATGGATAAATACACAGCCTGCATTAGCGCACGAGCCGGACAAGTTACAGAACTCAACGTAATTCACAATCTTGAAAATTACGCTGACAATTTAAGCCGGATTGAGAAATTCGACAAAGTGAATGATAACTATGAGCGCGGACTTTTTGTTGAACATGTTTTTAGCAAAGAAGAATTTTCTGATTATAAAAAAGGTCTTTCGGCGGCTGGATGCGGAGTTTTTTCAAAGACACTTTTTAGAGAAGCCGAATTTAACGGAACTAAAAAAGAAATAAAGCTAAAAGGTGAAGGGACATATTCAAATCTGGATATTCCAATCAGCCTAAGAAAGCGTTATCTCATAAATTCCAATGGATTTATGGTTCAATATATTTTAAAAAATGAAGGGCCGATTGCTTTTAGCGGGAATTTTGTAGTTGAATCAAATTTTGCCCAGACAGATTTTTCTCAAGCCAATAAAAATTCATACAAATTGGATTTGATTTCTGACGGTAACGGAATTTCTTACGAAACAGTTGATGAATCGGTTGTAAAAAGAGACATTTCGTTTGTTCAGATTACAGATACGTCAAGCAATATTTCTTTTGTTTATGAACCAAACGAAGAAGCGGGAATAAGCTGCCAGCCTTTGCTTTTTAAAAGACCAAATTTAAATTCAAAAACGGCACAAGTTGCAGAAAATACATTTACGGCTTCACTTTTCTGGGAATTTGATCTTGCCGGCGGAATGGAAATAGAAAAAACAATAAACTTCACAATAATCACTCCCAAAAAACGTCGGACAAAGAAAAATTAAGAGGAAAGTGTGTGGTCGTGTATTCTGAAAAAGTGTTTGAAATTTTATATTGGTAGACAGAACTTATATTATAATAAGTATATTATTTTTTCAAATCTGTAAGTAAAGCAGTTTTTTTTATTTATCTGTTATGTTTTTCTTTTAGATTTACAAATTATTGTAAAAAATCGTAAAAAAAAGTATTATTTTGTATATAGAATACTTTTTGGAGTAAAAAATGGCAGATACAATGCATGCTTTGGAAAAGAATCCAAATTGGAAAGGACGCCGAGGACCGGTTGTTCTGGTTATTATGGACGGTGTTGGTTACGGAAAATATGTTGAAGGCGATGCTGTAAAGGCTTCTAAAATGAAGTATTTGGACTGGTTTACGGCTAATTGCCCGCACACAAAACTTAAGGCTCATGGAACTGCGGTTGGACTTCCGAGCGATGATGATATGGGAAACAGCGAGGTTGGGCACAATGCAATTGGTTGCGGTCGTGTTTTTGCTCAGGGGGCGAAACTTGTTGGTGAATCTATAAAATCTGGCTTGATGTATCAGGGTGAGACTTGGAAAAAGTTGATTAAAAATGTGAAGGACAAGAATTCTACTTTGCATTTTATAGGACTTGTTTCTAACGGGAATGTTCACGGTCATATTGATCATCTCAAGGCAATGGTTGCAGAGGCTAACAAGGAAGGAATTAAAAAAATCCGAGTTCATGCGCTGCTTGACGGCCGCGATGTTGACCCTACTTCTGCGCTGACTTTTGTTACTCCGCTTGAGGAATATCTTGCGTCGTTCAAGGATTCTGATTACAGAATTGCTTCTGGCGGCGGACGTATGTTTATTACAATGGACCGTTACAACGCTGACTGGCCGATGGTTCAGCGTGGCTGGTACGCGCATGTTCTTGGCGAAGGCCGGCAGTTTGAGTCTGCAACAAAGGCGATTGAAACTTACCGTTCTGAACAGGCAGGGCTTTTGGATCAGGATATGCACGAATTTGTAATTGCGGAAAATGGAAAGCCTGTTGGAACTATTGAGGATGGCGATTCTGTTATTTTGTATAACTTCCGTGGCGACCGTGCCCTTGAAATTACAAATGCTTTTGAGGCTGGCAGTGAATTTAATCATTTTGACAGAAAGCGCGTTCCTGCATGTGAATATGCCGGCATGATGGAATATGATGGTGATGCTCACATTCCGCACCAGTATCTTGTAAATCCGCCGAGCATTGACCGCACAATGGGCGAATATCTTACAAAGACTGGCGTTCATCTTATGGCTATTTCGGAAACTCAGAAATATGGCCACGTAACTTATTTCTTTAATGGAAACCGCCAGGGAAAATTTGACGAGAAACTTGAGGATTACGTTGAAATTCCTTCAGATGTTGTTCCTTTTGAGCAGCGCCCATGGATGAAATGCGCGGAAATCACTGACAAAGTTATTGAGGCAATCAAGTCTGGAAAATATGACCACATCCGTTTGAACTATCCGAACGGTGATATGGTTGGTCATACAGGCGTATTCAATGCGGTTGTTTGCTCAATGGAAGGAATGGATTTGCAGCTTGGACGTCTTAAGGCTGCTATTGACGAGACCGGAGGAATTCTGTGCCTTACCGCTGACCACGGAAACAGCGACGATATGTACGAGCACGCAAAAGACGGTTCTGTGAAATTAGACAAGAACGGCGAACCTAAGCCAAAAACAAGCCATTCTTTAAATCCGGTTCCTGGAATTATCTACGATCCGGAATACAAAGGTGAATACGATAACACAAAGCTGAATGACGGGCTTGGAATTTCTTCTTGGCCTGCAACATTGATGGAATTGATGGGATATTTGCCACCAAAAGATTACGACAAAAGTTTGATTAACTTAAAATAAGTTTTGACAAAATTATAAAAAAACAACTTGCCCAATCACAGAGAAATTAACGTTTCTGTGGCTGGGCTTTTTTTTGCGTTACGGATTGCAAGGGCGCCGAAGGCGTTGTTTTCTGGAAGAAAACAATGACAACCCTGAAAAGCCGGACGGCAACTTGTTGCCGGAACGCCCTACCCTTAAATTAAAGTTTCCAGTTTTTCCCGGATATATTCGCTTTTTTCTTTTAGGCCGATTTTGCCGGTTGAAAGAATCAGCTGGTTCGGTTTTGTGCTGTCGAGACGAATTTTTCCAGAATTTTCCTTTATGAGTTTCATCAGCTTGTCAAGCGGAACATCTGTTACGCGGCCGAATTCTACGGTTATCTCGCCTTTTCGTTCGCGCAATGTTGTTATGCTCAATTTTTTTGCAATAATTCTGACTTCGGCAAGGCTCAAAAGGCTGTACACTTCGTCCGGAATTGGGCCGAAACGGTCTTCAAGCTCGTTGTACATGCGGTCTAGTTCCTGTTTTGTCTGAATTCCCGCGACTTTTTTGTAAATCTCCATTTTGGTCTGGATTGAATGAACGTAAGTGTCTGGAATAAAGCCTGTGTATTCAAGCTCAAGGAGAACTTCGTTTTGCTGGTGATAATCTTTCTGTTCTGTGAGCCGTTCGACCGCATCGCTTAAAAGTTTGACATAAAGCTCAAAACCGACAGAATAAACATCGCCGCTCTGATCCCTTCCGAGAAGGTTTCCGGCTCCGCGGATTTCCATATCTTTCATTGCAATTTTGAATCCGGCTCCAAGCTCTGTAAAGTCAGAAATTACCTGAAGTCTTTTCATTGCAACTTCTGACAAAACCTTGTGCTCAGGATAAAGAAGATACGCATAGGCTTTTCTGTCGCTTCTGCCTACCCGTCCACGCAACTGATAAAGCTGGCTTACACCGTACATATCCGCGCGGTCAATTATGATCGTGTTTACGTTAGGAATATCAATTCCGTTTTCGATGATTGTTGTAGCGATAAGAACTTGAAAGCCGCCAAGTTTAAAACGCCTGAAAATATCGTCAAGTTCTTCTGAACTCATCTGTCCGTGAGCAGTTTCTATCATCATTTCAGGAACAATGCGCTGAAGCTTTAGCCTTGTTTCTTCGAGCGATTCTACACGGTTGTGAAGATAAAAAACCTGTCCGCCACGGTCTGTTTCCCGGCGGATTGCCTGCGCGACTTTTTCTTCTGTGTATTCGGCGACTATTGTCTCAACGGGTTTTCGTGTTTGGGGCGGCGTTGTCAAAAGCGACATATCACGGATTTTTAAAAGGCTCATATGAAGAGTCCGTGGAATCGGAGTTGCAGACATTGCAAGACAGTCGATGTTCGCTTTTAAGGACTTTAATTTTTCCTTGTCTTTTACACCAAAACGCTGCTCTTCGTCGATTATCATAAGACCTAAATCTTTGTATTTTACGTCTTTTTGAATTATTCTATGAGTTCCAACAAGAATATCCACTTTTCCGCTTTCGAGTTCTGCAAGAATTTTTTTCTGCTCTTTCGGAGAAACAAAACGGCTCATCTGTTTTATTGTAACCGGAAAATTTTTAAACCGTTCAAGACAGGTTTCATAATGCTGCTCCGCAAGAATTGTCGTAGGAGACAAAAAAGCAACCTGTTTTCCTCCCATTACAGCTTTGAACGCCGCTCGCATGGCAATTTCCGTTTTTCCAAAACCTACATCGCCACAAACAAGCCTGTCCATTGGAACTGGTCTTTCCATGTCTCTTTTTATTTCCTGCGTAACCGAATACTGATCTGCTGTGTCTTCATAAGGGAAACTCGCTTCAAATGCTGTCTGCCATTCATTGTCTTTTGGAAAAGGAAATCCTCTTGAAGCCTGACGGCGGCTGTAAAGCGCAATCAATTTTTCAGCCAAATCTTCAACAGCCTTTTTAACTTTGTTTTTGCGGTTTTCCCACGATTTTGAACCGATTTTATCGAGATGAGGTTTTTCGCCCTCGTTTCCAATGTATCTTTGGACGAGGTTTACTTGTTCAATCGGAACAAAAACAAATTCTTCTTCGGCATATTCAAGTTTTATGTAATCGCGTTCATTGCCCATGGCTTTTACGCGCTGAATTCCTTTAAACTGGCCAATTCCATAATTTACGTGGACTACAAAATCGCCTTCGTTAAGCTCAACAAAAGTGTCAATTGCCTGACTCTTTACATGTCCGAGCGATTTTTGAACATGCTTTCTTCTGCCAAAAATTTCATTTTCCTGAATAACCAGAGTTTTTGTCTCATCAATTCCAAATCCGCCGCTAACCGGAAAAGGAAGAACGGCAAGCGCAAAGTCTTTTAAAATTTCTTTTATGCGAAGCGACTGATTCGGATTATCTGCAAAAACAACTACGCTCCAACCGGAAACAATCGCCGCATTTAGCTCATCTTTCAGATAGTTTATGTTTCCAAAAAAACTTCTGCCAGGATTGCAACGAACAGTCAGTTTTGAACGGGATTTTTTTGAATTTTGAAGAATTTCTGTTTTTTCGCCTTCGCAATGTACAGTTTTTTCAACATCTTCAGCTTCCGTTGTAAGAGTACGGAAGAAAATTGACTTTTCGTGAATGTTTATAACATCATCAAAATTCAAAAGCATCAGCCCTGCTTCGAGAACAGGAAAATTTTGACGCGCAATTCTGAACATTCCGGAATATTCCCTGGCAAAGCTTTCCTGCGCATTTTCCTGACGGTCGTAATCAAAATAAAAAACCGGAGTATTTTCTGCAACGTAGTCTAAAACCGTATAAATTTCATCCCACAAAACAGGATAAACAAGTTCTTCGCCTTCGCTTTGAGCCTTCGTTTTTAATTCTTCAATAAGCTTTTCTTTTGCTTTTTTTGCAGCCTCCGTAAGTTCAAGATGTTCCGAAAACTCTTCTGTTTTTTCAAGCTTAGAAATAAATTCGTCATTCCAAATCACTTCTTTCATCGGAAAAACTAAAATCGAATCAACAGTTCCAATTGTAGCCTGATTTTCCGGATTAAAAGTTTTTATATTTTCAATCTGGTCAAAATCAAAAAGAATTCGGTTTGCGACATCCATTCCTGGCGTAAAAACATCAAGAACTTCGCCCCGAAGAGTAAATTCTCCAGGCACGCTAACTTTTGGAACACGAAGATAGCCCAATTTGGCAAGATTTTCTGCAATTTGAGTTGAATCAATCTGCTGATTTTTGCGCAGGCTAAAGACAAGAGAACGAAGATATTCTGGCGGAGGAACAGGAGATTGAAGAGCTCTTTGCGTTACAAGGAAAATTCTAGGTTTGACTGAAGAACTTAACTTTCTTTCCTGAAATGCAAGTTTAGACAAAAAAGCCGAACGTTTTCCAAAAACCGCAGAACCTACATTTGCCGCCCTATACGGAACAGTTCCCCACCACGGAAGCGTAAAAATTTCCACATTTTCCTCAAATGCAGTCGCAAGATCCGAGGAAAGCTCCGCTGCATCTTTTTCGTTTGGAACGACAAAAACTGCATCAAGCGAAGCAGAATCGTTTGCTTTGATTATATTTTTTTGAGCTGGATTCACCGCAGAATTTGAATACCGTCCGGTCGCCTCATACTGCATTCTGCTAAAAGCCGCATTTTTTGCGCTATCAAGACAAGATGCCGCAAAAAAAGGAACTGCAGCTCCCTGCAGGCCGTTTATTTCGATTGGAAAAGAAATTTCACCGTTTTGAGAAGTAATTTTTTTTACGGCGGAAGAGAATTCCTGCCAACCATTTAAAATTGACAAAACGGAATTTGATAATAATGATTTCATTAAAAGTATCCGATATTAAAATATAACATGTTGAATTAAGGGAGACATAGGTTTTGAAACGAAGCCCACTTTTGATTATAGCGATTTTTTCTTTATTTGCACAGACAGCGTTTTGCAGCGGTCTTTCGGATAAAAAAAATGACGCAAAAAAAGACTTTTCCGATGCGAGCGTAAAAATTAAATTTTACGACAGGACAGTTTATTACACTTCTGCAGCTCAGGATAATCCTGTTTATGTAACTGTTTCTATCGAAAACACAGGCTCTCAGACGCTGCGCTTTAAGCTTGCAGACGACCGCGCATTTAGCCTTGATTTTGTTACAAGAACAATAAAAAACAAAGTTTTGCCGGCAACAGAAAATCTTATTATGAAACGTTCTGCAAACCAAACAGTATATTTTCGGGAAGTTTCTATTGAACCAGGGGAAGCATATTCTTTTGTCGAAAACGTAAAAGATTATATTAAGTTTGAAGAACCTTCGATTTATTACCTTGAATTGAAATTTTATCCAGAACTTTACAAATCAAAATACATTGAATTCGTGTCAAACCGTCTCAGCCTTGAAATCCGCCCTTCACCATCAGCGGCAAATTCTTTGATTCTTCCTGTTTCTGAAGAAAATGGACTTCTCCTAAAACCGGAAAACATTTCTCCAGACAAAGTTGTAGAACAGACAATTGTTGCAAGGCAGAAATCTCTTTGGAATCAGTATTTTCTGTATATGGATATTCAGGAAATGATGCTTAGAAATTCACAGCAGCGACGCCGTTACAACGCTGCTTCTGCTGACGAAAGGGAGCGCATATTAAAAAATTACAAAGCCGACCTTATGCAAAACAGAATCGACAGCGATATTGTTGCCGTTCCTGAACATTTTTCAATCGAAAATACATCTTACGGTCAAAATGAAGGAACTGTAACAGTAAAAGAATGGTTCAAATATCCGAATTTCCATGAAGTTAAGCGCTATATTTACAAAGTTCGCCAGCGCGATGGAATCTGGCAGATTTACGATTATTCAGTAACAAACCTCGGAACAGAATAAACAAGTAATAAAAAAATATTAAGGTAAAAAAATGAAAGCACTTTTGGTAGCAGACAATCAGATTGCAATTGACAACATTTCTCAGGTTCTCGAAACAGCAGGATACGACGTTATTATTTATAAATGGCTTTTAAAAGCTCTTGATAATGTTGAAGAAATTGCTCCCCACTTGATTATTGTAAGCACAAAGGATTATCCGCGCCATTGGAAAACTCTAACGCAATACGCGCAGACTGTATGCACATCTTACAAACCTCAGGTAATTTTATACTCGGAAGGCGGTCTCGAAGATGAAGAAGCTCAAAAGGCAAAAGCTTTAAATGTCCGCGGAATATTTGACTCAGTTGATGTAAAAGGTTTAGACGAATTTAGAAAGATTCTTACAAAAGAAACTGACATTTATTCAGGAAAACTTCTTTCTGACGATGGAATTCCGACAGTTGGAAACCTGCTAACCAACAGCGAAAATGATGAAAAAACTGAAACAGAAAATTCAATTCAAAATACTCAAAATAAACAAAACTGCGAAAAAGAAGAAATTGACGAACTTTTAAAAAATGCCGCAGAAATATTGAATTCTCAAGAAACAGAAATCGTTCAGCCAGATAAAAGTTCTTCTATTGAAAAAACTGAAAACTCTTCTGACAATGAAAATTCTCTGCTAGAAATCAAAGAAAATGCAACCCCTTCTGATTTTTCCGATATTGTAAAATCCGGCGAAAAAATAAAATCCATAGCCTGCACTTTTATGTTTGAAAATCCAGTTTCTGGAAAACTTATAACCGGTTATGCCTGCAATTTTGACGGGAAAACCTTTGAATTCAATGCCGACATTCCAGATTTTGTAAAAAATCTTTACAACGGAATTGAAATTGAAAACTGTTCGTTAAAAACAAAAGAAAGCACAAAAAATGTTCATACAATCGTAAAGCAGAATGAAGAAAATATGATTTTGGAGTTGCGCTGAATAAGATGACGCAAAAAGTAAAAACTGCAAAATTTTTTTGTGAAAACTGCGGCGCCGAAGTTTCAAGAAATGCAAAAGTTTGCCGGCATTGCGGGAGATTTTTTTCAAGCGTACGTTGCCCTCAATGCGGAAAAACCGGAACCCCAGAAGAATTTTCAAAAGGCTGTCCTGCCTGTGGCTATACTGTTGAAGCTTCAGCAAAAAACGAAAGGTCCATTCTAAAAAAAGACAAAAAAGCTCCATTTTTTAAAAGGAAAGCCTTAAAAAATCAAATAACCAGATTCAACAATCAAAGAAAAAGCGAAAAAACTTCTCAAAATGACGAAAATCTTCCTGTCTGGATTTTTCTTTTTATTTTTTTTATATTCTTGCTGATAATTTATTTTTTCTTAAAATTCTTTTAAGTTTTTCATTTTTTGGAGGCTAGATATGAAAACTTTTAAAATTGTTCCTCAAATCGTTGAGTACGAATCTTCAAGTGATTTTTGCAATGAATTTAAAATCGGAAGCGGCGATCTTGTTTTTTTGAGCAAATCTTCGGAAAAATATTTTGCAGGAAAACTAGGAAAAGCACATGTTATTTACAGAGGCGATTATGGCAGCGGAGAACCGACCGATGTCATGGTTGAAAAAATTTACGAAGACATAAAAAATATCGACTATAAACGCGTTATTGCAATTGGCGGGGGTACAATTCTTGATGTAGCAAAATTGCTGTCATTAAAAACTTTCCATCCAGTGGTTGACCTTTATGACAAAAAAATTCCGGCAGTCCGAGAAAAAGAACTTGTAATCGTTCCGACAACTTGCGGAACAGGAAGCGAAGTTACAAACATTTCAATACTTGAACTTACCGTCAGAAACACAAAATTCGGACTTGCAGTTGACGAGCTCTATCCAGACTATGCCGTTTTGATTCCTGAACTTTTAACAGATCTTCCATATAAATTCTTTGCAACAAGTTCAATCGACGCGCTTGTCCACGCAATGGAAAGCTATCTTTCACCAAAATCCACTTCTCTTTCAAGAAAATTCAGTTTTATGGCAATAGATTTAATTTTAGGCGGTTATGTAAAAATGGCGGAAAAAGGACAAGATGAATATAAAAATCTACTCTCAGACTTTTTGACAGGCTCAAATTACGCAGGAATCGCATTTGGAAACGCCGGAACAGGATATGTTCATGCAATGAGCTATTCATTCGGAGCAACTTACCACGTTCCTCACGGAGAAGCAAATTACGTTCTTTTTATGGCAGTTTTTAAAACTTACCAGAAAAAAAATCCGAACGGCTTTATTTCCTCGCTGAACAAAAAACTGTCAGAAATTTTAAAATGCAGCGAAAATGAAGTTTATGAAGAACTCGATACACTTTTAAATAAAGTTCTTCCTCTCAAAAAAATGAGTGAATACGGTGTAAAAAACAACGAGCTCGACATCTTTACAAAAAATACAGTGGAATCTCAAACCAGGCTGACACAAAACGGTTATATTCAGTTTTCTGCCGAACAGGTAAAAGAAATTTACGAAAGTGTATTTTAAACAAAACTGCAAGAAGAGGCTTTCAAGTTTTTACAGTTCATAAAAAATGTTTTTTAAACTTTTTGGATCTGTAAATTCAAACCTGAAAGCTTCAAACTGCATTTTTTCGTCAGGTTTTGCATTCGGATTGTAAAGCTTATCCCCGCAAATAGGATAACCGGAATATGCAAGATGCGCGCGAACCTGATGCCTATAGCCTTCCGATATCCGGCAGACAGCAATATTTTTTTTAATTTTTATATCCGTTGAATAAATTTTATTTCCGCACTTTTTTATATCCGCAGCCGAAGAATTTTCAAAAACAGGTTTTACCATCCACCCTTTCGGACCAAACGGGCGAAAAGCCGATATTACGGTAAAATTCTTTTCAAAATCGCAGTTTTGGCTTTCGTTTTTATTCAATTCAACCTGGGCACGATAATATTTTATAAATCTGCCATTTTTTTGCTCTTTGCGCAAAAAATCATAACTTTCCTGATTTGAAGCAATCAGAAGAAGACCGGAAGTTTCAGTGTCAATCCTGTGCAAAAGACCATATTCAATTGATTTTTTTCCAACAACCTGTTTTAATTCTGGAAAAAATTCTATGGTCTTTGAAAGGGCACTTTCATCTCCTTCAAAAAGAGGAGCGCTTGCAAGTCCTGACGGTTTATAAATTACTGCAAAAGGATGATTTTTGTCAGGGGCTTGAATTATCTTTATTTCTGCCATTGTCCGTAACCTTTTTTTGCCTCAAAAACCAAAAGCTTTTGGTTTTGAACAGTCATTTCAGTTTTCAACTTGGAGTTTATTTTTTCAGGAGGCAGAGATTTTTTGAATGATTCATGAAGTTTTTTTAAGACTTTTTTAAACCTTACAGGAACTTTCGCCGTAAAAACAGATTTTTGATTTTTTCCAGGAAGCATAATTTTTAGCTTGTAAGCATGCAGCATGAGAGTTGCGTTCTCAAAAACCGTGCTTTTTGTCTTAGAATAAATCCTGTCTCCAAGAATCGGACATCCTATAAATTTTAAATGAACTCGAATCTGATGAGTTCTTCCTGTGTAAATTTTCACTTTCATAAGGCTGTAAGGACCATAACAGGCAATACATTTGAATTTTGTAACTGCAATTTTTCCGTTTCCTTCCAAATCAGTAGCTTTAAAGCGTTTTCTGTCGTGAGGATCGCGTGTGAGCTTTGTTCTTATAAGCCCTTCTTTTACAGGAGGATGTCCTTGACATATGCATATATAGATTTTTGAAAGTGATTTGTGATTTTTGAACTGATTTCCTAAAAATTCTTCTGTATCACGGTTTTTTGCCGTTATAATGATGCCCGATGTATCTTTGTCGAGGCGATGGACAATTCCAGGTCTGCGCCCTTCAAAAATTGCAGAATTTTGATTTTTTTGCTGAGGAACCGCTTCCCGTCCCCAATGATACAAAAGAGCATTTACAAGCGTTCCGTCCCAATTTCCGGCAGCAGGATGAGTTACAATTCCTTGCTTCTTATTTACGACAGTCACATTCTCATCTTCATAAATTATGTCCAATGGAATGTTTTGCGGCTCTATGTCGTCAGGAATCGAGTCTTCCCACTGAAAATAAATTTTATCTCCAGCCTTTATTTTTGAATTGAGTTTTGCTTTTTTTTCATTTACGAGAATTTCGATTATGCCGCTTTTTAATTTTGAGCGGTTCATTGCATTTGGAAGAGAAGAAAGAAATTTATCGAGACGTTCAGTTCCATTAAATTCAGCAGGAACCGTTTCGTTAAAAAACGGCATTTTCAAGTCCTCCGATTAAATATTCTTTTTTATGTTCTCTTTCCCGTTCAAAATTAAAATCTTCTTCAAAATTTTCATGTTCAGAATTTTGAATTTCCAACATCTGCTCGCTAAAAGGAATTACGCGGATTGTTTTTTCAATTTTGTTCTGTCTGGATTTTTTTACGTTCCTCATAATCAGATTTATTGCAAGATCTGTAAGTCCAAGGCCAACACTTGCCGCCGCTGAAATAGCAAAAATCTGTTTTTGTTCAGTTTGAGTATATCTTGTTGTCGATTTATTGAGCGGATTATGAAAAGTTCCATGGACTGCAAGACCGTAGCCAACCGTTGTCCAAAGCGTTACAAAAGGAAGCGAACCGAATGTAATTATTTCCGTGCGTCTTAAATCTTTAGACCACTGAGGAACCGTCTGCTCCGAAGTTTTTTCGGCAAAAGCAAAATTTGAAGAAAAAATCAATAATGAAAGCAAACACAAAGACTTTAATTTCATTTTGAATAATTCCGCTCGCCAAAAATTGCAGTTCCGATACGAACCATTGTAGAGCCTTCTTCAATTGCAATTCTATAATCTCCGCTCATTCCCATCGAAAGTTCTGAAAAATCAAATTCGCTGAATTTTTCAGCAAATTCATGCTGGATTTTTTTTAAAGTTGAAAAAGATTTTCTGACAAGTTCTGAGTCCTGCGAAAAAGGCGCCATCGTCATAAACCCCTTTATTTCGATATGAGGATACATTCCTTTCCTGAAATTTTGCACAGCTTCCTCGAGGTCTGGTTTCGCCGTAAAACCTGATTTGGATTCTTCTCCTGTATGAATTTCAAACAAAATTTGAATTTTTTTATTGATTTTTGAACACTGTTTTTCTATTTCGTTTAAAAGTTCAATCCGGTCAACAGATTCAATCATCGAAGAAATTCTTACTGCCTCTTTTACTTTGTTGCGCTGCAAGGAGCCGATTATATGAAGTTCTGGAGAAAACCCCGCGCTTCTGATTTCGTCGAATTTTTGAGCGGCTTCTTGAACCCTGTTTTCCCCAAAAAGATTTTGGCCAGCCCTTATAGCTTCTATAACTTCTTCAGCAGGATGAAATTTGCTTACGGCCACGAGTTTTACGTTTCTTGGAATCGTTTCTAAAATTTTTTTTAAGTTTTCCTGAATTTTTGACATTTTCTACTTTATTCCATTTTAGTTTTTTCTATTACGGAATTAAGCGCATCTGACAGTTTTAGCAAATCGTCTACGCTTAAATTTTCAGCACGGATTGAAGGCTCAATTTCTGCAATTTTTAATGCTTCGTCGCAAATTTCCGCTTTTACAAACCTGGACAGATTATTCCTCAAAGTTTTTCTTCTAAACGCAAAAATCTGACGGACCATTTTTCTAAAAAGCTCCGGATTTTCGCACTTAGGGAAATCTTCTTTTTTCGTCATCAAAACGGCGCGGCTTGCAACATTCGGCACAGGCCAGAAATTCCCGCCAGCCAAATCCATAACCGGTTTTACATCGTAAGCCCACTGACACAAAACACTGAAAGAAGAATAATCTTCCGTCCCAGGCTTTGCATTCATTCTTTGGCCTACTTCCTTTTGAATAGTAAAGACAGCTTTGTCAAACCTAAAGCCTTTGGTTATCGTGTCGGCAATAATTGTCGCCGCAACATTGTAAGGAAGATTTCCAAAAAATCGTTCCGGAATATCATTTTCTTTTGCAAATTTAGGCCAGGTTTTTAAAACATCGCCTTCCACAAGAGAAAAATGACTGGAATTTGCATATTCTTCAAAAAATTGGGTCAGCAACCTTGCAAAACCGTGATCAATTTCAAAAACGGTAAGATTAACACCGCGTTCCAAAAGTTCGCTTGTCATGCTTCCAAGACCAGGACCTACTTCCCAGACTTTCATTTCAGGCTTTACGTCAAGAACATCGACAAGTTTTTTTCTGGCATCTGCATTTACCAAAAAATTCTGTCCGAATTTTTTCTGCATCGCCATATTGTTTTCATCCATAAAACTTTTCAAGGCAATTGGTGAATTATAATCAGGATGCTGCATTTTTTTCTCCGCAGTTATGTTAAATTGTGATTATTGGAGCTTTTGCAAAAAATAAGACCAAATTTTTTAAGATTAAATAAACCGCATTCATAATAACACTAAAACCGCCACCTAGAAAAGGGATTACAAGACTCAGCAAAGTTCCAAAAAGTCCCGCATACAAAAAAAATATTACGAAAGGACTTAAAATCACAGAAGAAATTATTCCAACAGGCATGACTTTTCCGAAAAGACTGAGAGTTACAGGAGCAGTAAAAATCTGAGCACCTGCGCTTTCACTCAAAGCTGAAGCAAGTTTTGGAAAAAAACGCTTTCCCATAAAAAATTTTATAACCTGCCCTATGCTCATAATTCCTGCCAGAGCGCCATAAGACAGCATAAAGGCTGGTGATTTTAAATGGACAGGAAAAATCATCAGCTGCAGCAAAAAACTTGCAGAAAGCACCGTTATTCCCTTAAAACGGCGCATTCTAAGCGAAGAATTAAAAAAAACAATCAAAGAGCTAAGCATTGCCCGAAAAAGCGACGGCGAAAGTCCTGCAAACCAGACAAAAAATATAATAGCTGCAAGTTGAAAAAAATCCGCCGTACTGCGTTTTGCAAGCCGTTTTCCCAAAAAAAACGCAATTCCTCCAAAAAGATTCAAATGCATGCCAGAAAGCGCAAGAATGTGCGAAAGTCCGGCATTTTTAAAAGCTTCGCCTGTCAAGGTTTCGGTATATTCTCTCGAACCAGACAGAAGAGCCAATAAAAGACCTCCCGCTTCATTCCAGCCATACATAAGCCTTTTGAATTGCAACCTGCATAAACTCCGTATTTTTTGAAGAAAGCCAGAAAAAGACTGCGAAAATCCAAAAGAAACTGCCGATTTTACAACAAAAAATGAAAAATTTTCATCTTCAGAAAAATTTACATTTACGAGGAAATTGTTTCCCGTTTCAAATAAAAGCGGATATTTTTTTTCGTTTTTTGAAACATTAAAAGAAGTATAGATTTTACCAGGATAATATTTTTCAACAAGTTCTGAAGGAATTAAAACTTTCACAGTTCCAGAGCAAGCTGTTTTTGAAGAATTATCTAAAACAGCCTCCGAAACCTTAAAATCCGCAACATAGTATTTTTTTTCAGAAGAAGATTTTACAGGACTTGATGCAAGGCTGCCATTTAACTGAACAATTTTTTCCGAAGGAAAAAGGCAGTTAAAACATTCCCTGTCTTTTATTGAAACAATATCAAAATAAAACAAAAACGCACAAATAATTGCCGCTAAAAAAACAGGATTGGCCAGAAAAAGATAGAAAAGAGACTTTAGAATTTTTTTATTTTTTACCACTTAAGTTTTGCCAGAGAATTTCTGGCTGCTGTTTTTACATCTTCCGAATAATTCAAATAGGTTACATAGAGAAGATTGTCAAAAGCAGTCTTATCTCCGAGCGCTCCTAAAGAATTGATTACGGCCAAAACAACATTTTGGGCAGAAAAATTATTTTTTTCAGTTTCAGAATTTATTTCTGCAAGATAAGCCGAAATTGTCTGAGCCGCGTCTGGCGAAGACAGCTTTGCAATACATTCGATAACCTGAATAAACTGCTCATCGTTCAAACAGGAGGTTTTATATTCATCTTTTGCAATGGCAAAAAAACGAACCGAAAGTCCTGCTCCGCGAGTCCAGTTTGCGTCAGAAATCGCCTTTAGAAGCTTCAGCTGAAGTTCGGCAGTAGCTGCATTTTTTTCCGACTTATCTTCCATATAATGAATTGTCGCTAAAAGTGCATTTTCAGCAATTTCTGCCTTAAAATTTAATGAAATTTCCGAAGAATTATTGATTAAATCAAAAAATCCTCCAATTTCTTCAATGCTGCTCGAAGAAATCAATTTTATTGATTCAGTTATATTTGCGTACGAAAGTCTCAAAAGCGATTTTTGAATTTCCAGCGAAAATTCTGGATATTTTTTTTCTTTCCAAAGCCTGTAAACAATAAAAAAAGACTCCTCATTTCCTGTTTTTCCGACCAGTTCAATGACTTTTTTTGTTACGGCAGAATTTTGAGAATTTGAATCAAGCTCTTTTAAATAGCCGTTCATCAAATTTTGAACTTTAAAAAATGATTTTGAATTTGAAACGTTTTCAAATTTTTCAAGAACTGCAATTCTTACAGTTTCATCTTCAAAAACTTCAAAAAGCTGTATTAAATTCTCTGTAGCCGACGGGAAATTTTTTCCGAGAATTTTTTCATCTTTTGGCAGCTTAAAAAGCGACGCCACAGCAAGCGCGCTAAAGTCTCTGTCTGATCTTGCAATTTCTTCGTTTTCGAGAATAAAATCAATTCCTTTTTTTGCAAGCCTGTCGCCTTCTTCACCTGAGGATTCTTTTACTGCCCGAGTCTTATCCTGAATATTTCCCTTGATAAAACTTTTTTCAAAATCGGAAGTTTCCGCGTAAAGACTAAAAATAAATGCCAAAGCTAATATGAATATTGATTTTTTCATTTTAAATTATTCCTAAATTTTAGTTTACATCAATTTCTGCAAGTTTGTCTAAACTTTCCAAACTCTTATCAAAACGAATATCCAAACCTTGAACTTTCGCATCTTCTGTTTCGTTTTCAGTTTCACTTTCAACAGGTTCAAGATCTGCAATTTCCTGTTCATTTTTGCCTGAGGCAATTTCGTCCTTTGACTGATCGTCTTCGGTTGCCGCAAGAGCATCGAAAATATCTTTTTTATCCTGTGGCAAAACATTGTAAACAAAACTCAAAATTGCATTTCTCATTCCTGTATCAAGATGAATACACTCAAAATGCAGCCTTGACTGATTTATTTCGCTGTTATATTCGACCGCACGAACAATTCCGTACATCAAGATTAAAACGTCATTTATCATAAACTGAAGCTTAATTTGCGCATTTGCAATTCCTTTTCCACCGACGCGGATCATAGCTCCGTCTTCAGAAATATCCTCAAGCACAACCCTGTAACCAGGTTCAGTTTCGACAAGGTTAAAATCCGCAACAGGCTGCTTTATAAAATACATTGAAGCATTAAGGTTACATTCACAACGAACCGACCTTCTTTTTTGAGCGCGCAAAAGCTCGTTTGTTTGAGAAAGAAAAAGAACTGTCTGACCATTAAAAACTCCGGCATTTGTAACTTTTGTGTCAAAAACGTAGGAAGCATCGCCTTTTCGCCAAAGATAAACGCTTATTTCGTGATTTATCCACTCTTCGCTCAAAACTGTAGCAAATCTATTTTGAACAGGAAGCTTTATAATTATTTCGTGACTGTTATTTAAAATTTCTGATGAAAAAACACCTTTATGCCCTGGAAAAATAACCCTCAGACGCTGACCTTTATCAAGATATTTTGTAGATTCTAGTCCGCATTTATTTTCGTGCTCGATGTTGATTCTTGTTCTAAATTTATAAAGTTTTGTAAGAAAATTTTGAATTTTTGGAGAATTTTCATATCCTCTTCGACTGGCTTCTGTCAAAAGAGAGCTTATCGCACGGTTTAAAGTCGGAACTGAAACAAAAAGAGCAGACGGTTCTTCAAGCTCAGTCATTTTTGCAAGTTTCCAAAGAGCAATACATTCTGCAAATTTAAAGCCGCTGTCATTTCCAGCCGTGAAAAACTTTATTTTGTCCGAAAAAACGACCAGAAGCCTAGAAAAAACAAGAATTAAAATAACTATAATAACTAATGTAAAAACCACTTTTTTCACACTCTCTTTTTTTATTATAATATATTTTAAATGAAAAAAATGCTTTTCGCCACAGAATTCTTCTTTGTTTTTTTGATTTTCCTTTTTCCGCCATTAAAAGCCAGGCCTCAAGCTGGAATTTCCATACAAGAAATAAAACTGACACTTTTCTCCTTGGCAATGACTCTTGCATGCGCCACGCTTTTTTTCTTTCATCTAGACATTTACAAAAAAAAATACATTCAGGGTTCAAAAATAAACATCTTCGTAAAACATTCCGTAATTCTAATCGGTTTCGGAACATTGGTTCTAAGTTCTAGTGCTTTTCAGGCAATTTCATTTTTTATGAACAAGGGGCTTTCGGTTCAAAAAAGCCTTGCCGCGCCAACTTCCTTTGTTTTATGGCTAAGTTTGTTTTGCGCAACTGTTTTTGCCGCTTTTTGTGAAGAATTTTTATACAGGTTTTATATTCCAGATGTCGGAACAGAACTTTCAGACGGAAAATTTCCGCTTTTCTGGGAAATTTTTGCGGTTTTAATTTTTGCTTTTTCGCATTTCTATCAAGGCGCGGCCGGAGTTTTCAACGCATTCTTTTGCGGCATAATCTTAAGGCTCATCTTACTAAAAACAAAAAGCCTCTGGTGCTCGTTCGGCGTTCACGTTTTTTACAATTTTTTTGTGATTTTTATAGAATTTCTAATTCAAAAATAGAAAAAAACGTGCTATTTTTTGAGCAAAATTGTGTTATTTTAATATTTCTTGCAGGCGCTCATAAGTCCAGCTGCTGACTTCAAAAACAGCATTGTCTTTTACAACCTGCGGCTCAACTGTCTGGCTGTAAAAATATTCAAAACCTTCCTGAGTTTTTCGCTTGTAAAAATCAACTCTCTGCAAAGAATCGTACTGTCCAAACAAAGTTACAGATTTTTCAAAAACCGCATTTTCCGGAAAAGCATTTTCTCCGTAAATTTTTCCATGGCGAAGGCTTAAAAGCGTATGCAAATCCGCCGAGGAAAGCCTCAAGTTTGACGGATTTTTTATTGCAAAAAAGATTTCTGGAATCGACCAAAAATTTGCATCGGTTTTTAAGCAGGCTGAAAAATCATCTTCCGTTTCGTAGCAAATTTTTCCTTTTTCTGCGGCAACAGTTATTCTAGATGAAAGCGAATCCGACGCTCCAAAATACAATTTTGAAAGAATTTTCCCATTAGGGCCGACAACTGTAACAATTTGTGCACTACCTTCGATTAAACCAAGCTCAAGTCTTCCATTGGCACTGTCTGAAATTTCGTACATATTACGAATTTTTGTCAAATTCTTTGTAAAATTTGAAACAATTTTTTTGTCGGCAAAGATTTTTATTCCTCTGCTTTCGCAGCTCCACCACTTTCCTTCGCTTTTTAAAACAAGAATTTCCTGAGGAGATTGAATTATAATTTTTTCTATATTTTCGTTGTACGATGGGTTTACAAGGGCGGATTTTATTGAATTCACAGAATTCTTTTTTCCGGAAAAAAATGAAAAACAAAAAAGAAAAAACGAAAAAATGGTCGTAAAACTTAAAAAGAAATTTATTTTTTTATTTTTCATTTTTTTTCTCCATCGTAAAAAATATCAGATTCAGACTTTTTTATTTTTGGCATAGAATTTATTTTTTTGCGGAAAATAAAAAAACAAAAAGCCAAAAAGAGAATTGATGACGGAAGAATGACAAAACAAACTATAAGGACAAAATTTTGCTTTTTTATAAAAGCATTTTCATCAGAAATCTTATAAAGCGAGCTATTTGAAACGTTTTTTTGTATCAAAAGGCCAAGTTTCTCTTCTCCGCGGAGTTTTAATAGAATAGTTGCAGCGTAATCGTAATTTCTAAAATCTCCCTGCTCAGAATTGCTTATAAAACCAGTCATTAAAGAATTTAAAAAGAACTGGTCAGAAATCAAGGCAACGTTAAGATTTTTTTCCTTATCCTGCAAAATTGCCGCAAGAGTCAAACTTTCGTTTTTTTCGCCCTGAGCCGCCGCGGACTTTGGAACAGCAAAAGGATCCAAAACAAAAAGAGAAGATGAACTCTCTGACGGTTTTTGCTTCCAGGCAAGCGGGCTTGAGACAAGAAGCGGCTCCGTTTTTCCATAACAGATGATTGGGCTTGCCCAGGTTATTATTGCGCCCTCAAAAGCTTCTTTTTGCGGCAGAATACTAATCCACAAAGGATAATTCATAGTCTTGTAAACAGTGTCGGACCCCTCTGTAGAAGTCATTGTAAGAGGAAAATTTGAAATATCTTCTGCCAAAGAAAAATCAAAGGCAAATCCCCATCCGTTCAAAACTTTTAAGAACGGATTTTGATTTTTAGAAACCTTCCATTCATCTTTTATATCTACGCTGTAAGGAGATGTCATAATCAAAGCAGGAACTCCGTTTTCTACAGCAGTTTTTATGGACTGAGACTGTTCATCATTCAACTTATCCGAACCCAAAACAAGAATTTGAGTATTTTTTATGTCTTGAACCTGAATTTTTTGAAGAGCCTCTGGAATTTCGTCAGTTTTTATAGTTTGCGTCAAAAAACCTCTTGCATTCAACCAAGGCTGAACATAAGAATAGTCTTCCTCGGAACACCCGTTTCCCGTAATAACAAAAACCTTGCGTTCTTTCCCGCTTACAAGCAGCTGAATTCTTTGCGCCAAATCATATTCAAGAGTTTTAGTAGAAATTGAAAAAGGAATTATTGAAGAACTGTCCAAATACTGCAAAACTATTGCCGAATAAACTGTCATATATTCAAGTTTTGTAGAATTTTCGCTTTTCATCTGCCGCCCCTGAATTCCAAGCCTCTCAAGCTTTTTAGGTTCTGCCTTTTTTATTGAAAAAAATACATTTTTTGAAGACGAAGCAAAAGTGCTCAAATATTCGGCAACTTCCTGCGATTGAGGATAAAAATTTTTTAATTCTTTCGACTGATAATAAGTAATTCTCAAAGGATTTTGCAACTGGCTGCAAAGTTTTCTGCTTGTTTCCGAAACAGAAAACTGTCTAGTTTTTGTAAAATCAAGGCGGAAATATATTCTTTCAAACGAAATAGCAAAAAAAATCAAAGAACAAAAAAACAGGCTTGCCGTAATCCGGCTGATTTTTCTTTCAGTGCGTTTATTCTCGCAAAAAAACGCAAGAAACAAAAACAAGACAGAAGCAAAAAAGTAAAACGCAAAGTCACGTGAATCTAAAATTCCTTTTGAAGCAGCATCAAAATGCCAGGCAAAACTCATTTTCTGCAAAAAAACAGAAAGTCCGTCGCCAGTTTTTAAGTATAAAGGAATCAAATGAACAAAATTAAAACTAAACAGAACTGTTATGCTCAATAAAAGGCTTAAAATATTCTGTGAAATTTTTATTGCAGAAAACAGAAAAAGGACAAAACAAATTGCCATAAAAGTGTAAAACACAAGCGCAAGATAACCGGTAAAAATCTGGCCGGCATCAATTCGTCCAAAAAAATTAACGCTTGCAGGAATAAAAACCAAAAGCAAAAGAGGAATCAGACAAACAGAGAAAACAGAAAAAGAAAGCGTAAAAAAACGGCAAATCCCACCGACAGGAATCGAATCATCCTCGATAAATCTTTTTATTCTAAAACACAAAAGAGGAATTACTAAAATAAAGACAGAGGAAATTGAATTAAAAAACGCTGAAATTGAAATATTTGAATTTGAAACCAAAAAAAAACGGTTTACAAAATAAAACATAAAAGACGTATACAAAACCGTCAAAACAGAACTTACATAAAAAAGCGGATTTATAAAAAAAGAATACAATGAATGTTTGTAAAGTGATTTATTTATCATTTTTGCTTAAAAAGAAAAATTTTCTTCTCCGTCAGATTTTTTTATAAGATAGAAAAAAGCTTCCTCGAGATTTTTTGTTTTTGTTTCGACCGTGATAGAATCAATCGTTCCTGTAATCAAAATTTTTCCGTGGTTTAAGATTATAATTTTATCGCAAAGGCTTTCTGCTTCCTGCATAAGATGCGTCGAAAGAATTATAGTATGATTTTCCGCCAATTTTTTTACGGCTTTTCGCATATTTACTATTTGGGCTGGATCCAAACCAGAAGCAGGCTCGTCCAAAATCAAAATTTCAGGATTATAGACAAAGGCCTGTGCAAAATTCACTCTTTCGCGAAAACCTTTTGAAAGTTCCTTGATTTTTTTTAGAAAAACCTCTTCAAGAGAAAAAAGTTTTTCGGCCTCTAAAACATTTTTTTTGTCGGCTGAATGAAGGTCGCAAACTTCACAAAGATATTCTTTTACAGTGTAATCTTCAGGCAACTGAGGAAGTTCTTCTACAAGACCTGTAATATTTCTGACCTTTGCAGGCTCCTCGCATGATTCGATTTTTCCATACTTTTGCGAATCTATAAAAATATGTCCATTTGTCGGAAAATGCCTTCCAGAAACTGCCTTTAAAATCGTTGTTTTTCCAGCACCGTTTGGACCTAAAATTCCTGTAATGAGATTTTTTTCAAAACTACACGAAATATTATCCGCGGCAAGAAAACTATTATATTTTTTTGTAAAATTTTTTAATTCAATCATAATAAACAGTAACACTCAAAAAAATAAACAAAAAAAATTTTCAGTCAGTTACACTTTTTTTGTAAAATTTTATTCCTCATAAGGAAGATCAAAATGCATTCTGTCGCGAGTAAGTTCTGCGTTCGGATAGACTTCCTGGGCCTGTTCAAGCAAAACGGGAAGCTCCTTGTCGCTGTAACGCGGACTGTAATGAATCATTGCCATTCTCTTTGACGAAGAATCGCGTGCAATGGTTGCGGCCTGCCGTGAAGTCATGTGCTTTTTTTCTTTTGCCTGCTCAAAACAATCGTCGGCAAACATTCCTTCGCAGATTAAAAGGTCGCTTCCTTGAACTTCTTTTGCAATCGATGGAAGATAAAGCGTATCTGTCACAAAACTGAATTTTCTTCCGTGACGTTTACTTCCCATAACATCTTCTGGCTTTACAATTTTTCCGTCAGCAAGCGTAATTTTTTCTCCGCGCTGCAAACGTCCAAAAAGAGG
>NZ_DBJD01000021.1:0-2032 GCF_002297065.1 Treponema sp. UBA785
TTCAATTTGTAAGGGAGAATGAGAGATGAATTTTGTGGATGAATGGAAACAAAATAAGGAGTATTTTTCCTTGCTTGAACTTATGGCGCGCCTTTCAAATCTTTTTAGCGACAGCTCAATTCCATTCTTGCATTACAGGGTTACTGAAAATCTTTTCTGTAAGTATTATAAAGCGGAAAATCTTTCGCGCTCAGATACAGCTTACGATGCAAAAAATGGCTCGTTTGGAGTCGGAATAAAAACTTTTACTTTGGCAAATAATGCAAGCACAGAAAAGGTCGCAGAATTTAATTCAATAAGTTCAGAATTGAAAAAATATAAAGGATATGATTTAGCCTATCAGCTTGCAGTCGCACGCAATGAAAGAATGATGCTAGGGCAGCGGCTTTATGGCATTTCAGATGGCTGCTATCACATTATCGGCCGGGTTGAGAATGGCCTTACAGTTTTTAACTCTTCCTATCCTCTTTTAAATACAGAAAAAATTCATGTAATAAAAGACACGGAAAAATCGCTTCAATTTGATGACGGAAAAGAGTTCTATAATTTTAATTATTCAAAAAGTACTTTGTTCAAGCATTTTGAAGTTCCTGAAGATTCCAAAGAAAAACAAGAAATTTCAGTTTCTATTATCCAAGATCCTTATGAGCTTCTTCGGAAACTTATTGACACAGAGGATTATGAAGGCAAATACACAGATATTTACAATATTCATAAAGTAATCCACGAGCAAGTCGCAAGCTTCAAAAAGCAATTAAGGTTTGGAATTGACTATGTATATCTGCCGCTTTATTCAGAAAGACTAAAAGAAGTTCCTTTAAAATCTGGTCTGAACCAATGGAACGCAGGCGGCAGAGCACGGGATGCAAATGAGATTTATATCCCGATTCCTCTTTCTATTCACCATGATTTTCCAGCTTTTTTCCCTCCGCGTGATACTCCATTTACACTTCATCTTCCAAACGGTTCTTCAATGTCTGCAAAAATCTGTCAGGACGGCGGAAAAGCGCTTATGTCAAATCCGAATAAAGAATTAGGAAAATGGCTTTTGCGGGATGTTCTTCACCTTAAAGAAGGCGAGCTTTTGACAATGGAAAAACTCAATCTCTTTGGCTTTGACAGCGTGATTATTACAAAAAACGATTCAGAAAATTTCAAAATAGATGTCCGGAGACGAAGTGAGAATGAATGATTTTGAAAAACATCAAGAAGAGAATTTAATTCAGGAAATAGTGGCCTGGAAATTAAGACGCCCTGAAGAATCTTGGGAATCTATTGACAAAAGCTTACTCATTGTTTTGGATAACGCTAGAGAATTTAAGGAAAATTATCCTGAAGATTTTATAAACTTAAAAGAAAAATGGATTTTAGAGGCAAGAAGAGTAATTGAATTAAAAACTGATTTTCATGGAATTTCAGCAAAACACGAACGCTGGTTTTCTTTTTCTGAACTGTATGACTCAAAATACTGGAACCATTTTGAGCAGCAGATGAAATCTGAGAACTGGGATAAAAATCGTCTTGAAATAAATAAACGGCAGTCAATTGAAATCATAAACCAGCTTTCAAATCCGCGGAGATTCGACACTTCAAAGGAAGATGCAACAAGAAAAGGATTGGTTTACGGTCATGTCCAGTCTGGAAAGACTGCCCAGATGTCTTCAATTATTTCAATGTATGCGTCTTGCGGATGCAGGTTTTTCATTGTTTTTTCAGGAATAACAAATTCTCTAAGAAATCAGACTCAAAGCCGGTTTAGAAAAGATTTAGGAATTGATAAAATGGGCGGCTGGGACTTGCTTACGGACAGTTCTGACAAATTGGGAAAAGATGATGTCTGCATAGAAGGAAAAATAAACGGCAGCAATCCAGTTCTTGTTGTATTCAAAAAAAATCCTCATGTTCTTCGCCGCCTAAAAGAGTATTTACAGAATATAAATAACGATACATTTTGGAAAAATGAAACAGTTCTTGTCATTGATGATGAATGTGACAACGCTTCTATGAATGTTGCAAAGCAGTTTGATAATGA
>NZ_DBJD01000021.1:2079-26258 GCF_002297065.1 Treponema sp. UBA785
ACGGTTTTGCAACAGGAAAAAGAAGCTCTATCAATTCGTTGATTACAGACATATTAAATATTTTTGAAAAGTATTGTTATGTAGGATTTACAGCAACTCCATTTGCAAATGTCCTTAATGAAAAGCCTGGAAAAGACAGTCTGTATCCAGAAGACTTTATTTATCCTTTGTCTATAAGTCCTAAATATTATAGCGCGCGAAAATTGTTTGGCTCGTCAAATGATGATCCTGATAATCCCGAGCCGTTGCTTGATGTTGTGAATTTTGTGGAAACAGAAGAGATAAATCCAAAGTCTAATGACTATGCAGATGTTCCTGAATCATTAAAGAATGCAATATTTTACTTTATTTTAGCCACAGCATGCAAATACTATCGTGGTTTCAGCAACAAGCACTCTTCAATGCTTATCCATGTGGATTTAAAAATTTCCACGCATGCTGTTGTGAACAAATCTGTTGAGCTTTTTATAGAGAATATAAAACAAAATCCATCTGACTTTTTTAGTTATATGGAGAAAGTTTGGAATTCTGAAAAAGACAGAGTTTCATTTGAAACTGTAAAACAGCTTTTTAATTATTCCGAAGAAGATAAAGAAAAATACAAAGTCCCTGATTTTAACCGGCTGAAAAACTTTATTTTAGAAGCCGCAGATAAAATCGAAACCGTAGTTGACAATAGTTCTATAGCTTGGGATGAGAGGCTTCATTATCCTGCTGATGAAAGCAAGGTTTATATTGTAATTGGCGGAAATACTCTTTCGCGCGGTCTTACACTTGAAGGTCTTATCGTAAGCTATTTTTACAGAACATCAAAATTATATGACACATTGCTGCAAATGGGGCGCTGGTTTGGATATAGAATTGGCTATGAAGATTTGCCAAGAATCTGGACAACAGAACAAATAGCAAAAAATTTTTCTTTGCTTGCCGATGTGGAAGACGAGTTACAGGAACAGTTTACAGATTATGGCAATGGCCTTACTCCTGATGAGATAGCTCCAAGAATACGAGTTCTTCCTCTTCTTCAAATTACAAGAAAATTGGCAATGCAGAATGCAAGAATTACCGGCATAAATTATGCTGGTCAAAGACCATCGACTTTATTCTTTGAGCGCACAAATAAAGAATGGCTTTTGCATAATCAGATTGCCACAAGAGAATTTCTTGACGGAATAGCTCAAGCTCCAGTAGAAAAAAATGGGAGTGTTATTTATTCGAATATTCCAATTTCTAAAATTCGGCAGTTTATTGAAAATTATAAAATTTGTGAATCCAACAATGCTTGCCGAAAAAATTTAATCTTGAAATATCTTGAAAAAATCAATTCCAAAAATTTTTTGCAAAACTGGAATGTCTCAATAATTCAAAACAAAACGGGCCGAGAATATCAGATTTGCTCAAAGCTAAAAGTCCATCTTGTTAACCGCAGCCGCCTGGATCCTAAAAGCAAAAATGATTCAATAGCAAATATAAAAGTTTTGGGCCAGCCGCAGAATATGCTTGTTGATACAGATATTCCTGATTCTGAAAAAGATGAATTCAGGCCTTTAAAAATGTTTCTTCAGCGCCATAAATATTTTGAAGAAAAAGGAATCGCTGAGCCTGGGCTTTTGCTCATATATCCGATTGATAAAGACAGTAAGCCAAAATCAAATCAGACTGGCAGACTGCCATTGGATGCGGCAGAAGACGTTATCGGGATAACGCTTGTTTTTCCAAAAGATAAGAATATTGAATTCAATACATATATGACAATTTCATTGGATGGAGTGGAGAATGATAGACTTTAAGTTTGATGAAGTGCCGTTCAGACGAGGAATGGGAACTATAAATGCAAGCGGAGCGTCCAAGACTTTAAATGGTTCTTCTTTAACTGATACAGAAATCTTATTAAGAGAAGCTGTTCAAAATTCTTTTGACAGCCGGCTAAAAGAAAAAAAATTTGATGAAAAAACAGGAAAGGTTGTATCTAAATATTTGCCTTTGAATTTTTCAATTCGGGCTTTCAGTTTCTCTTCAGACCAAATGGTTTTCATACAAAAGCTGTTTGATTCAGAAAATTCAGAATCGTACTATGCCAAAAATGTACAGAAATATATAAAAACATCTTCCCTAAATATTGAGATAAGCGATACCAATACTACTGGCCTGATAGGATTTCCTGGAATTACAGAGAAAAAGAAAAATCAGAATTTTGCAAATTTTGTCTATTTTACAGGAAATGACAAATCGCTTTATTCAAATGACGGAGGTTCGTACGGATTTGGAAAAGCGGCGTTCTTTTTGTACTCGCAAGCCAGGACAATAATTATTTACACAAGAATAAAATCTGAAAGCGCATCGAATTATCAGTCTAGGCTTATCGCTGTTTCGATGGATGAAAGAATAGATAACAGATGCTGGTGGGGAGAGAAAAAGCAAAGCGATAACGAAAGCGGCGTTTATGCGTCGCCTGTTTTAGGAAAACTTGCAGATGAAATTGCCGAAGCAATCGGCATGAATGTCTTTAACGAAATGCAGACAGGAACAAAAATCCTTATTTTAAATGCACGTCCCCGGCTTTTTCCTCAATACGAAAATGGCAACGAAAAAACAATCGATGATATATTCAGATACGACATTCCTCAGTATTTAGTCCATTGGTACTGGAACAAAATAATTGCGAAAAAAGTTATTTTTGATATTGCCTATAAAAATGAAAAGATAGAGCTTGATAATCCAAATGAAATATATCCTTATAAGCATTTTATAAACGCTTACAGAAGACTTAATGCGATAAAAAAGAAAGAGATAAAAGCAGACGGAAAAAGAAGCATTGAAATTTCCCAGGAACGTCCTAGCGTAAAGCTTGGAATTGCCTGCATCGAAAAGACTTCGCCTAAAAAAAGTAAATATGAAGAATTGATGCCAATTTTAAGGACTTCACAGCCGCTTGTCGCTTTTATGAGGGGGATTGGAAATATTGTTTATTATGGAAAGTATAACATCGGACCAGAGAACCTTAATGAAACGTGTTTTGGAGTTTTTGCCTGTGACACGAAGTCTTGTTCTAATGGAGAAACAGAGGGCGAAATAGATCGGTATTTTCGGGGAATAGAAAACCAGACTCATACACGCTGGGAACATAAAAATGATATGTTTCCTCACAATTATCTGAAAACTGTAGAAAACAAAATTGACCTGCTTGTAAGGTCGAATTGCGCTTTTGAAGAAATTGATGATTCTGCGGCAAATATTTCAGTTATGATTCAACGCACTTTAGGCGCAAAGCTTCTTCCATATAAATTGCCAGTTGGCGGAGCCAAGAAAACTTTGAAACCAGCTGTTCAAGCAGAAGCAAAGGCATCAAACAAAAAGTCGTCAATTACTAAAACTGGAAATTCATATATTGAAATCGATTCAAAAACAAACGAAAAATATGTTTATGTTCAATACAAGATAAATGTTTTAACGGATAAGGCTGTCAAGATAAATAATATAGTTCCCAAAATAGAAACTTTGGATGCTGGAGACAGTTTTGAGGATAATGGAACTTACCTAAAGTTTTCCGGAACATATAAAAAAGATAAAGACGGAACTCTCTCTATGACAGATTCAAGACTTCCAAAGATATTTAAACTCCCGGAAACTTGCTATTTTAAAATAAAATGCCAAAAAGACTGTTCATTTGATTTGAAAATTGACTGGGAGGAAGTTGATGTACAATAAAATATATACCTATAAGACAGTTTCTCCGGAATCTGGAATAATTCAGGCTGAATGGCAGATTTACGGGCGTTCAATACCTTTGTCGCACGAAATAAAATCCTGGAAGAAAAATGCGGATTTGCAAATAAACTGCAATATATATGTTTCAGCAAAAGAGCTTGACTCTTTTATTTCTAGAAATGCAGAAGCTTCATTCTATATTGTATGGAACTCTTTGTCTGGACGAAACGGGACTTCACTGCAAGGCTGCGCATTTGTTCAAAAGTATGAAAATAAAAGAAATGAAAGCGTGAAAGAATATAATTTTTCTTGCATTGTTCCAGGAACTAAAATTGCGGGCGACACAGAAATTTCTTTGGTTCTGGCAATCTCGTCTGAAGATAAATTTGTTGAAAAAACAGAATTTGCAACAGAAAAAGGAGCTGTTATATTCAGAACTTCTGAACTTTTGTATCTTGAAGGCGGTCAAGCTCTTTTTCCTGTAAAAGCAGTTTCTTTTAAGGAGCGTTCTGGAATTGCAAAAAAAGCTTTGTATTATCTCCGCAAAAAATATATTGATTTGGACAGCAATTTTAATGCGACATACACTTTATTTTTTAATATAGAACATCCGCTTTTTAAAAAGATAAATTCAGATTTAGAGAATGATGTTGCCGCAAATTATCTGTTGAAAATGATTATGTTTGATGTGTATAGAACTATTGTTTTTGATGCTCTTGATAAGGAACACGGACTTGATGAGCTTTCAGAGTCGTTTGAAGAGAATTCTTTTACTTTACGCGCTGTTTATTCAAAAATTCTGAATGAAGTAAAAGAGAAATATTTTCCTGAAAAAGATTTGACTTCCCTGAAGGAAATGATAAATCAAGGCGAAGAGCAAAGAAATTCTCTGTATACGGCAATTCAGGAATATGTTTTTGGAGATGAATAAGATGAATGACGAAGATATAATCAGAGTTTATCCGGTAATTGATGATGAGCCGGAAAAAATATACGAAAAATTAGAAAACAGCCGTTTTGTTTTTGAAGCATTAAGTGAAAACAAGCTTGTTCCGCCCGGTGTCGGAGATATGGTTTTATATGAGGAGCTTGATTTATTGCGGCAGAATGTAATTGCTCTTGCTAGAAAATACGGTTTCGGTGATATTAATCATAATATTGACAACTCCTTAAAACTGAAATTTGATAAAGAGCTTGGAAGCTTAATTTATGAAAAAATGAAAATTACACCTTCTGTCGCTGCAACACTTCCTATGTGGCAGTTTTTAAATTTGCAATTATTGCCTGATGTCGTGTTTTGGCGTTGGGGAAATTCAAAAGAACATTTTTACTCAGAAAGAAGAAATTATCTTGGGACACAATGGTGGAGATATTATCTTTTTTCTGATTCAGAAGAATCTTTAAGAATCTATTCAAAACTGAATGATGCTGAGATTGCAGAATTGTATGAGCGTTCTGGAAGCAGAGGATTGCCAGAGCATGTTTTTGAAATTTCAAAATGGTTTGCGCAGCTTTCCAGAAATATTCTTATAAAAAATGAAAGAGAAATGTTTCGCTCTGTGATAAAAAGATATAATGCGGAACTTGGATTCAGAAATTATTTTTCACTCGACGAAAATGACAAGTTTTTAATCTTCAAGAATTGCTTTGATGATGCTGTTGTTTTGAATTAGAATTTATTATGACCGACTTTGAATATCAGATTGAATGTACCACCTGCGACCTGGCGGACAAACTTGTCGGGGAGTTGCGGGGTGTCCCCGCAGAGGGGATAGGGCGCAACGCAGTGCGGCCGCAAGGGGAGGCTTCCCCTTTTTTTGTGTTTATGGTCTTAGGCCCATTCCGCCTTCAAGTGTGATTGTCTCGCCGCTCATATATTTAAAGTCTGGCGAGGCAAGCTGTACGCAAGCGCGGCCGATTTCTTTTTCTACGTCGCCAAAGTGTCCCATTGGAGGAGTTTTTACATTTGCCTTGAATGCGTCCGGGTATGATTCCTGGAATTTTTCGAGCTGGGCTGTCCAGGCAAGAGGGCAGACTATGTTCACGTTGATTCCGTCTGGCGCCCATTCTGTTGCGGCAACGCGCGAAAGTCCGCGGATTCCTTCCTTTGCGGCGGCATATGCGCACTGTCCGTAGTTTCCGAATAATCCCGCGCCGGAAGCAAAATTGATTACTGTTCCTTTTGTTTCCTTTAAATATGGATAGCAGGCTTTCATGTAGTAAAATGCCGCGTACAGTCCGGAATAAAGAGCCAGGTTGAACTGGTCTGTTGTGTGCTCGGCAAGCGGAACTCCGGAAGCCGAGGCCTGGGCATTGTTTATAAGCACGTCAATTCTGCCGAATTTTTCAACAGCCTGCTTTACAACGTCGTTTACAACCGCTTCATTGTCTGCTCCTGCGTTTACATCTGCCTGCACGGCAAGAACTTTTATTCCGTATTTTGATTCAAGGTCGGATTTTGCATCGTTTAATTTTTGAAGGTTGCGTCCTGTAATCACAAGGTTTGCGCCTTCTTTTGCGTATGCTGTGGCGATTCCGTATCCGATTGAGCCGCAAGTTCCGTCGCTCAAAACTGCTTTTCCGCCGCCTGTTATAATTGCTACCTTATCTTTTAAAAATCCCATTTTTTCTCCTCCTGATATGTTTTTTTTTGTTGGCAGATAAAATTATTCAAGACTATTTTTCTGAAAGAATTTTTTCCGCCGCCTGCTCAACCGTCAAATTTTCAAACTGCTCACGTGTGGCAAGTTTTTTTAAGGTCAAAACATTTTTTTCGGCTTCGTTTGTTCCGATTAAAATTCCCCATGGAACTGTCTTTGCATCTGTTACCGCATATTGCTGCGCCATTTTTTTCGCTTCCGGAAAAACTTCTACGTTGATTCCTTTTTGGCGCAATTTTTCTGCAATTCCCTGATAGTGAACGGCAAGCGATTTGTCCATGCAGTAGATTTCCACATCGAGATAGCTTCCTTTTTTGCCTGTTTTTCCAAGCTGCTCAAGACCTGCAAGAAGACGGTCGAGCCCGATCGAAGCTCCTACGCCCGGAAGTTTTGTTTTTGTGTAAAGGCCTGCAAGGTTGTCGTAGCGTCCTCCAGAACATACAGAGCCGATTGACGGAAGTTCGTTTAAGAAAGTTTCGTAAACAACGCCGGTATAATAATCAAGTCCGCGCGTAATCGAAGGATCCAGAACGTAAGTTGCTTCTATTCCTGCCGCCTTCATCATATTGTAAATATCGCGCATTCTCTGGCTGTCGCTGTCTTCTCCGCCTGCCATCTGCTCAATCATGCTCAAAGTCGAGTCAAAGTCGTTAGAGCCGGAAATATATGTCAAAATCTGCTCTGCTTTTTCTTCGGACTGAGTATATTCAACCAGCTCTTTTTTTACTTCTTCTTTTCCGACCTTTGCAAGCTTGTCAACTGAACGCAAAATGTCTTCTGATTTTTCTGCAGCTCCGAGTTTTTCAAGAAAACGGTTAAAAATCCCGCGGTGATTTACGTGAATTGTAATGTCTTTTACTCCGATTTCCGCAAGCGCCGCACGCATAATGCTCAGAATTTCAAAATCAGCCGCAGCCGAATCCGAGCCTACTGTGTCAATGTCGCACTGTATAAATTCGCGGTAACGTCCAGCCTGTGGTTTTTCGCCTCGCCAGACTTTTGAAAGATGGTATCTTTTAAAAGGAAAATAAAGCTCGCTCTCGTGTTCTGCGGTAAAACGCGCAAAAGGAACAGTCAGATCAAAACGCAGGGCAACATCACGTTTTCCGTTGTCCAAAAATCTAAAAACCTGTTTTTCTGTTTCGCCGTTGGATTTTCTCAAAAGAATTTCAGAATATTCGAGAACTGGAGTGTCGATAGGAACAAAACCGTATGAGCGGTAAACCTTTGTAATTTTTTCCATAAGTCCGGAACGTTCAATTTCGTTTTCCGGTAAAATGTCGCGGAAGCCTTTAAGCACGCGCGGTTGAATTAAACTAGCCATAATTCAATATGATACAAAAAAAAAGCACTTTATACAAACAAAAAAATTGGAGCGCATTTCCTGCCTGCGACCGTCCCTGCACAGTTGCGCTGCCGCTTCATCCGCTTTGCGGACGCTTGCGCGCTGTTCCGGCACGGGCTAGAATTTGTCCCTTCATAAATATTTTTTTTGTCCGCACCTTTTTGTCGTTTCGTTTTCTTTTTTTAAGCCTTTATTCAGCAAAATCTTCAAAATTGACGCCAGAGCCGGCTTTTACTTCGTGTTTGAGCGTTTTTCCGGTAATTTCTTCAAGAAACTTCGGGCTTATTCCAGGCGTTAGAACCTTTTCTGTCCTCAAAACCGCGACATCCCCGTTTTTTATTTTTTCTCCAGCTTTCATGTCGTTTATAAAGTGCAGGCTCCGGTTTGTGCGTCCGTAGTTTTGCTTTTCGGAAGGCGCAAGCTCTTTTTTTCCGCTTCCCAAAATTTTTTCGACGCGCTCTTTTCCGTAAGTTTCGCCCATCTGCCTGATTATTTCCATTTCTCCTTGTTCAGCTCCGTAATGCCTCAGAACCGCATCGCTTTGGTGGACTGTGTGGCACATAAATCCGAATTGTTCCGCTGTAAGCGCCACAGGATCGTCAAGTCCGTCAGTTTCTTTGCTTAAGGTTATGTGTTTTTCAATCATTTTTGCGCCCTGGCTTACCGCAAGGCAGGGAACCAGAACAGGATCGAGGGAATGGTCGCTGACTCCGCAGCCGATTCCAAATTTTTTGCTGAGAGTTTTTATTACGCGCAGGTTGTATTCATCTTCGGGAGCCGGATAAAAAGTTATGCAGTGCAAAAGTGTAATTTGCTCAGTTCCCAAAATACCAATCGCGTTTTGAATGTCTTTTAGTTCGGAAACTCCGCTCGAAATTATTACAGGAACTGCTTTTTTGCCGTTTTTTTTCTGTTCGCCGCGGTATTCTGCAAGCGCTTTTAAAAGCGGAAAATGGTTTAGTTCCGGGCTTGCAATTTTTACATAGTCCGGCTCAATTTTTAAAAGTTCTTCAAGAGATTTTAGTCCAAAAGGCGAGCAGATAAATTTTACATTTTTTGAACGGGCGTAATCACTGCATTTTTTGAAAAATTCGCTTTTTACTTCGAGAGCCTTAAAACGGTCGTAAAGCCGCACTTTTCCGCCGGGAAGCTCTACAAAACCTGTGTTTGGATGCAAAATTTCGTCAGCATAAACCCATTGAAATTTTACGGCGTCCGATCCGGCTTCAACCGCCGCGTCCATAAGCTTTACGGCTTTTTCAAAATTTCCGCCGTGCGCCGTTCCGATTTCTGCAATTATAAAAGTAGAATTTTTCATAAAAGTCCTGATTTTTATTCTTTTTATTTAATTGTAACATTTTAAACTGTTGTGGTAAAATGAAAGCATGTTAAATAAACTTATAAAACTTTTAAAGGCTTTTAACGGCAATGTAAATCCTGGCGAAATCGCCCATGCCTTTGCCTGCGGCGCAATTCTTGGTCTTATGCCAAAGAATAACCTTTTATGGTATTTGGTCCTGGTTTTTATTCTTTTTGTAAGGATAAATAAACCTTCTTATCTTTTAATGATTTTGCTTGGCTCTGCTGTTTCGCCTGCTTTTGACGGTCTTTTTGACAGCATCGGGTACTGGTTTTTGACGCTTCCTTCGCTTGCGACTTTTTTTGAGCGTCTTATCGAAATTCCTTTTGTTGCGTTCACAAAATTCAACAATACTGTCGTAATGGGAAGTTTTTTGTGCGGAATTCTTCTATATATTCCTCTTTATGCATTTGCAAGACTTCTTGTTTTTGTATGGAGAAAATACGCGGCTGACTTTATCCGCAACTCAAAAATATTCAAGGTTATAAATAAACTTCCTTTGATTTCTAAAATTGCTTCAATGGCGGGAGAGCGGTAATGGCTGAAAAAACTAAAAAAATAAAAAAAACAAAGGCTCCAAAAATCGAAAAAAAATATCCGCGCTCAAAACTTCCTTCGATTTTTAAAAAAGCATATTCGTCTAAAAATTTTGGAGGCAAAATAGAAAAAAAACTCTATGTTCCTGCCGACAAAACTTATGTTTCTTCGCTTTTTAAGCAGTCGAAGGACAAAAATGGCAGGGATGTTCTTTGTGTTCCTGCTGAATCTGAATTTACAAAAAAAGAAATAAAGCGACTTAAGCTTCTTGCAAAACAGATTAAGGCAAACAAAGGCAGAATAAAGGTTGTTCCTTTTATTGCGGTTGCCGCCGTAATTGCTGCGCTTGGGATTACAGTAACTATTTTTAAAAATCCTGTTGCAAAAATGGCTATTACAAGCGGAATGCAGGAAATTTTTGGCGCAAAGTGCGATGTGGGTTCTGTAGATATTCAGTTTTTTGATTCTCATGTTACCATCGAAAATTTTGCCCAGGCTTCGAGCGATGATGAATTTAAAAATCTTTTTGAATTTAAACGCCTCGATTTAAATTTCAATCTGACAAATCTTTTGCAGGCAAAATTTCATGCTCAAAACATCGAAATTACAGGAATTGAACTTGGAACAGAGCGGAAAACGAGCGGAAAACTTGCTATAAAGCCGAAAGATAAAAGGGAAAAGGCAAAGAAAAACGATTCGACTGGTTTTTATGATTCTCTTAAAGAAAAAATCGGAACTGATCCTGACGCCGCAAAAAAAGCAATTACGGAGCTTTTTACAATGTATGATCCGGCGGCAATTGCAGAAAATATAAAGGAAAATCTCCAGTCGCAAAAAGTTGCAAAAGAAGTCGAGGAGGAATTAAAGGTTCTTGTCGAAAACTGGAAAAATAAACCAGACGAGTTAAAAAAGAGCGTTGAAGAAGTTCAGAATGCAACAAAATCGCTTTCAAATTTGAATGTTTCTAAGGTAAGTCCGGCAGAAATTCCTTCTCTCTTAAAACAGATTGAACAAGCCGGTTCTACCGTAAAAAAAGCAAAGGCCGATATGGAAACAACTCTTTCTTCTTTTGAAGGTGACCAGAAAAAAATAAAGCAGCTGCAGAAAAAACTTGAAGATTCAATCGCTTCCGACAAAAATCTTCTTTCTGCCCAGGTTTCTATTCTTGATCCAAAAAAAGCAAAGTCGGCTCTGAACGATTCTATAAACCAGGCCGGATACGCTCTTTTGGGACAGTATTATCCGTATTTAAAAGATTTGATTTCCTATGCTTCTTCTATGAAAGCTTCGGGTGGAAATGCTAAAGAAAAAGAAGATGCCAATAAAAAAGCAGTTGAAAAGGCGAAAAAAGAAAGCAAACGCTTTGCCGGCCGTTACGTTTATTGGAAAAAAGACACGGTTCCGAAACTTCTTGTCGAAAAAGTTCATGGTTCTGGCAGCGGAATCGAACTTTTTGCCACAAATATTTCAAGCGATATGAATAAACGCGGCGAACCTTGGATTGTAAAGGGCAGCGTAAAGAAAAGTCAGTGTGTTCATAATGCTAATCTTACGGTTGACGCAAGAACAGGAACAAAAGCGCATCTTGTCGAAGCCGGATATTCTGGAAGCAACTTTCCTTTGAGTCTTGACTTGTCAAAAAAAGGCGCTTCGGACGTTATTCCAAAGTTTGAAGGAAAATCGAATGTCAGCGCATCTATTGTTGCGGATTCGGATTTTAGTTTTTCTGGAAATGCAAAGCTTAATATGAATCCTGCGGCTGTAACTGGCGGAGAACTTGGCTCAGAAACTGCAACGAGAATTTATACGACCGCGCTAAAATCAATCAAGTCTCTTAATCTTGGAGCAGGTTTTTCTTTTAGCGAAAAATCAGGCGTTGGTTTAAAACTGGATACGAATTTTGACACTCTTCTTGCAGATGCAATTTCCAGCGTTGCAAATGCCGAATTTGAGAATGTGAAAAAAGATGTGGCTGCAAAGTTGAATGAGCAGATTGCTTCTTCAGAAACTGCAAAAAAATATATTTCTCAGTTTGGCGATATTTCTGCAAAGCTTGACGGTCAGAAAAACAGTTTTGATTCTATTTCAAAACAGCTTAGTCAAAAACAGTCTGAACTTAAGAAAAAAACGGGCGATGCTGCAAAAAATAAGGCTTCTCAAGCCGCTTCAAATGCCGCAAGTTCTTTCTTAAAAGGGCTGAAAAAATAAAAATGCTAATATGCTGTTGATAACAGTTTGGTTTTGTGTTAGACTACAAAATCTAAACTTGTTTGTATATTATAAAGTCAAAAAGATTGGCTTTTTATAGGAGTTATCATGTCAGGACACAGTAAATGGGCAACCATTAAACATGCAAAAGGTATTGCAGATGCTAAACGCGGTAAACTGTTCACAAAATTCATTAAGGAAATTTCAATTGCCGCAAGAATGGGTGGTGGAGATCCAAACTCAAACCCACGTCTTCGTACTGTAATTATTAAGGCACGTGCAGCTAACATGCCTAAGGATAACATCGAACGTGCTATCAAAAAAGGTACTGGTGAAGACGGCGCAACATCTTACGAAGAACTTGTATACGAAGGATACGCTCCAGGCGGAGTTGCTGTTTTGGTTGAAGTTCTCACAGATAACCACAACCGTGCAGCCGCAGATGTTCGCAATATCTTTACAAAATCAGGCGGAAACCTCGGAACTTCTGGTTCTGTAAGCCGCATGTTCCAGCGCAAAGGTACAATCGAGCTTGATGCTGAAAAAGTAAATGAAGACGAAGTTATGGAAACTGCTCTCGAAGCTGGCGCAGACGACATTGTAAACGAAGATGGAGTTATTACTGTAACTACAGCTCCAGATGCATTCTCTGCTGTTGCAGATGCTCTTGCGGCAAAAGGGTTTGAAACACTTTCTGCTGACGTTGGCATGGTTCCGGATGCTTACACTGCTGTTGACAAGGATACTGCCGCAAAAGTTCAGAAACTTATCGACCGCCTTGAGGACAACGATGATGTTCAGAACGTTTACCACACAGCTGAATATCCAGAAGACTTTGAAATGGAGTAATCCTTAACTTTTTAATCAAAGTTTTGCAAAACCACGGGCTTTCCCGTGGTTTTTTTATGGCTTATGATTTTTGCTGTGTAAAAAATATTTTTCAGTGTGGTTTTATTTTGAAAAAGTTTGAAGAATTGCCTGGAACAAAAATTTTTGAAAAGACTGAAAGTTCTCCAGTTAAGGATTCTCCTAAAATCCGGCGTGTAATCGGTATTGATCCAGGCCTTGCAAATACTGGCTTTGGAATAGTTGATTTTTTTAACGGACGCTACAGAATGGTAAGCTACGGTTGCATTACGACAAAAAGCACAGACAGTCTTTCTCAAAGGCTTTTAAAAATTGCTTCAAGTTTACAGGCGGTGATTGATGAATTTAAGCCGACAGAAGCTTCGATGGAAGAGCTGTTTTTTGTAAAGAATATCACATCTGGAATTTCTGTTGCGGAGGCAAAAGGTGTTTGTACGCTGATTGTCGCGCAAAATTGTATTCCTCTGTCAGAATATAAACCGAATCAAATAAAGCAGGCTGTTACCGGGACTACAAAGTCAGACAAAAAACTTGTTGAAAAATATGTAAAAATTCTTCTTGGTCTGGAAACTGAGCCAAAGCCAGATCATGCGGCTGACGCTCTTGCAGGCGCAATAACACATCTTCATTACAATTTAAAAATTTGCTAGAATAAAACTATGTTCAACTCTATTACTGGAACAATTACTGGCAAATTTCCAAAACAGCTTTTTTTAGAAAAAAACGGCATTGAATGGGATATAAATATTCCGGATTCAAATCTTGATCTTTTGCCGCCTGTTGGCGTGGAAGCTAAAATATTTACGTGGATGCAGCATACAGATACTGTTTTTGCGCTTTTTGGTTTTGCAAACGAAAAAGAACGTTCTTTTTTTCTTGATTTGCTTAAAGTTGATGGCGTTGGTCCTAAGGGAGCGGTAAAAATTATGAGCAGCGCGCCTTCTTCAACTCTTATGGACACTCTTGAAAGCGGAGATGTCGCTCTTTTGGAAAAAATTCCTGGCGTAGGCAAAAAAACTGCAGGAAAAATGATGCTCGCCTTAAAGGGAAAACTCTCATTTAACGAAGATTTGCAGACATTTACTGTTCCCAAGTCCAGCGCTTTTTCTGATGTTATTTCTTCGCTTGTGAGCATGGGATATGACAGAAAAACTGTTGAACAGAAGATTGCGGAGCTTTCTGCAAAACTTGAGCCAGACTTTGTCGGAAAATCTCAAAAAGAAAAAGAAGATATGATTTTTAGAAAAATAATTGTGGAGCTCGCGTAGATTATGGACAGCATTGACAGCGAAACAGATTTTTCGGCAATTGTAAGAGCGGACTTAAAAGATGATGAAATTCAAGAGAATTCTTTGAGGCCTCAGTTTTTGTCAGATTTTCTTGGACAGGAATCTGTTAAAAAAAACCTTTTTACTTTTATTCAAGCGGCAAAACTTCGCGAAGAGCCGTTGGATCATCTTCTTTTAATCGGTCCTCCAGGTCTTGGAAAAACAACGCTCGCTCAAATTACAGCTCACGAGCTCGGCGTCGATTTTAAGGTTACGAGCGCCCCTGCTTTGGACAAACCTAAGGATTTGGCTGGAATCCTTTCAACTATAACTCCGCGGACTGTCTTCTTTATTGATGAAATTCATCGTTTAAAACCTGCGATTGAAGAAATGCTTTATATTGCAATGGAAGATTTTGAACTTGACTGGATTATTGGGCAGGGAGCGGCGGCAAGAACCGTCAGAATTCCGATTCCTCCTTTTACGCTTGTCGGCGCAACAACAAAGGCAGGCTCGGTTTCCAGTCCTTTAAGAAGCCGTTTTGGTTTTATTCCTAGATTTGAATTTTATACTCAAAAGGAGCTTTCTTCTATTATTCGTCGCAGCGCAGGAATTCTTGAAGTTTCTATTGATGATGATGCGGCTCTTCTTTTGGCAAAATGTTGCCGCGGAACACCTCGTGTTGCAAACCGTGTCTTGCGCCGTATGAGGGATTTTGCTCAGGTTGAAGGCCGGAATAAAATCACATTAAAAATTGTTGAGGAAGGTCTTAAGCGTCTGGAAATTGACTGCCTTGGACTTGAAAAATACGACCGGGAAATTCTTCTTTCAATAATTAAAAAATTTGGCGGAGGACCTGTTGGCGCAGAAACTCTTGCAATCAGCATTGGAGAAGCGCAGGACACTCTTGAAGATTATTATGAGCCGTATTTGATTCAATGCGGTCTTATTCAGCGGACTCCGCGCGGAAGAATTGTCACTTCAAAAGCCTATGAACATCTCGGCCTTGAAGTAAAAGACAATTCAAACGGGCAGGCTTCCTTATTTTGATATTGACACAAACTGGCTTTTTATTGGAGAAATATAAAAAATGAAACTTAGTGATTTTTATTTTGATTTGCCTGAAGAGCTTATTGCTCAAAAACCGTCTGGAATTCGCGGTCAGGACAAACTTATGCTTTTAAACCGCAAAACTGGCGAAGTTCAACATTTAAAAATGGAAAATTTGCCTGATTTAATTTCTCCAGACACATTGATGATTTTTAACAATTCCAAAGTTCGCCGAAGCCGCTGTTATGGAATAAAAATTAGCGAAAAAGAAGGACAGGGCGGACGCGAACAGGAATTTATGTTTTTAAACCAGATGACTCCGGACTTAAAAACCTGGCATACGATGGTAAAAGGCGCAAAAAAGGTAAAGACTGGAAACAAGTATTCATTTTTTGACGGAACTGTCGGAACTGTTATAGAAAATGAAGGTGACAAAGGCTCTGAATTCCGTACTGTAAAATTTGAAATTCCTCTTGATGACAACTGGTTTGAAAAGAACGGACATATTCCGCTTCCTCCATATATTCACCGCGAAGACGATGATACGGATTCTGAGCGTTATCAGACAATTTATGCCAAAGAAACAGGAAGCTCTGCTTGTCCGACAGCCGGGTTGCATTTTACTCAGGAAATGTTTGAAAAACTTGACGCAAAAAAAATCGAACGCTGTTTTGTAACCTTGCATGTCGGACTTGGAACCTTTCTTCCTGTCCGTTCAGAAAATATAGAAGAACACAAGATGCACAAGGAAGTCTATTCAATTCCTTTCGATGTTGCTGAAAAAATAAACCGTGCAAAAAAAGAAGGCCGCCCAATTCTTGCAGTAGGCACAACTTCTGTCCGAACCCTTGAATCGGCGGCAGACGAAAATGGTTTTGTAAAAGGCGGTTCTGGAGCAACAAGCATTTTTATGTATCCAGGATATAAGTTTAAGTGCGTGGATCAAATGTTTACGAATTTTCATACTCCAGAAAGCACTCTGATTATGCTTGTAAGCGCCTTTGCTGGCCGTGAAAATATTTTAAATGCCTACAAAAAAGCCGTAGATCAAAAGTACCGCTTTTTTTCTTACGGTGACTGCATGTTTATTAAGTAAGCTGTTCAAGCGAATATTTTACAAGATTTAAAAACTGCGCTCTTAAAATCGGAGGAACTTGCTTGTCCAGGCATGTTTCGTCGTAGATTTTTTTCGCCGCTTCTACAAATTCGAGAATTGTGTTTTCGCTCAAAGGAAGGCTGGCTCCCAAAAGCCTGTTTTCGAGCTCAAGGCTGCGCAGCGAAAAAGGTCCTGCAAATGCTATTTTGAGGTTTGCAATTTGATTTTTTACAGTGTCAGCAAGAAAAACAAAGGAAGCGGAATTTTCGGTTATGATGTGGGCAGGCCCAAGCCTTTTAAAAACAGCAACTTCCCAGTCTCCAAGCGGAAGTATTATTTTTGAAAGGACAAAATTTTCCGGAACTTCATTGAATTTTGTCATTGGCAGATAAATTGTTTCCGTTTCGCTTTTTAATTCAAGCTTTGCGTCAAGAGCGACAAGCGGAGCAAATAGCGTGTATCTATAGTTTTTTGCGCAGATGTTTCCTGCAAGAGTTGCAATATTCCTAATGTTTGTGTTTGCAATTGACTTTACGGCTTCGTAAAAAACAGATGGAAGTTTTGCAGGATCGATTTCGAGAATTTGTGAAAGTGTAATTTCCGGACCAAACTCAAAAAATCGCTCGTGCTTTATTGAATAATTTAATTCGCGAATATTGCGGACGCAAAGAGAAATTTCCGGAAGTTTTTTGTCCTGTGTACAGCCGCTCATAAGCTGAATGTCTTTTATCGATTTTTTTTGATAAAAAATATCGTTCAGTGTCTTTGCGTAATAAATCTGCTTAGATTTTAACATTCTTTTTTCTTCCTTCGCGTTCGTGCCTGGCTGCGGTGGCATAAAGAATTCCGTTCATAAAAACTCCCTGTTCCGTGCATGCGCATTTATCTTCTGTAGTAAGTTCAATTAACTGCGATTTTGTCGGACGGTAATTGTCCTTTAAGAGCCTGTAAACCGAAAAATACTTGAATGAATTGCAATACCCGCACAAATTCATTCCGGCTTTAAAAAAACCTGTTTCAATGTCCTTATACTCTTTTGTTTTAGAAAAAGATTCAAGGGTTTCTATCGTGCAGTCTTTTACAATTCCAACGGGAATCAGACAGCTAGAAACCGGCTTGTCGTTAAGCAGAACTGTGCAAAAACCGCATTTTCCTGCCTCGCAGCCAGTTTTTACAGAAATCAGTTTTTGCTTTCTTAAGACGAACAGCAGTTTTTCGTCAGGATTTTCATCAAGAATGATTTTTTTTCCATTTATCGTTACAGGAATTTTCATTTTTATTTTAGCTCCGTAGTTTCTTCTGAATTTTTGTTTTCTTCAGCCTCTTTTTGTTTTTCCCAGTTTTCTTTCAAGCTTTTTGTGAGCTTAAAAACTGTATCTGTCTGAACCGGCATATTTGTAATTGTTTTTCCGACAGCCTGAGAAAGGGCAGAGGCATAAGCGGCAGGCAAAAGAGAGGCTGCAATATCGCCAAGTTGTTTTGGCTCATCGTTTGACTGCATAAATTGAATCGAAATTGAGGATACAGAAAGTTCATCGTCTTCAACCAGTTCTTTCAATCCTTCTTGAATTGAATTTTTGAGGGAAGTTTCGGCTGCGTGGGGATTTAAAATTTTTCCTGCATCGGCTATAAACCAAATTCCGCGCAGTTGAGGCGAATAAGAAGCTGAATCAAGCTCAATTTCGGCAATCATTGCTGCAAAACTTGTGGAAGAAAATGGATACCCGCTGAACGTTTCTAAATCCCAGCTTTTTCTAGGATTTACAGAAAAACTTTTTTTTATTGTTACCGGAAATTCTTCGTCTGTTGTTTTTGAAAGCTTTCGAGCTAAGGCTTCGCAGGCTTTTTTTATAAGAACAGAATTGATTGAAATTGAAGCGTTTGTCGTCTGTGGATTTTCTGGTTCTGAGTCAATGCTGTAATTTGTGTTCAAAAAAATATTTTCGGCAGGAAGTCCAGTGATTTCGGAAGCAGTTTTTTGCCAGATTTGCCATGCGTTTTTTGAACTTGGCATTCCGCGGATATAAAGTTTTTGGTCTTTTGTGTAGGAAAGTTCAATATTCAGATTTTTTTTTATAAAATTTGAACCGAGGTAGGCAGTTCCTTCGTAAGCGCAGGCAAGCCCGATTCCTCGCAAAGGCGGTGCGTAAGGAGAAGCGTTGTCGTGATCAAACCTGTGAATGTCTTCCATTTTATAAGCCGCATTTTTCCGCAGAAAAGTTCCTGTCCTGCAAATGGCTTCGAGAACTTCTTTTGATTTTCCTGTTTCGAGAATGATTTTTGAGCGGTTGTGTCTGTCTTCGATTTTTAGATTTAAAATACGCAGTTCAAGAGGGTCAATTCCTGTTTCGCGGGAAATTTTATTCATCTGATTTTCCACGGCATAAAACGCTTTTGAAGCGATTATCGAAAAATCAATTGATGATGGAATTGAGTGGCTCTTGTAAATGTTTGATGTAATTTTTATATTTGGACATTTGTATACTCCGATTGCGGCGATTGCAAGTCTGTCTGCAATTTCCTGCGCAAAAGGATTATAAGCTCCTGCATTCACATGGATTAAAATGTCCATAGATTTTATGAGCCCGCTTTTTGCAACGGCGGTTTTATGCCTGATTTTTACGGATGATGTATTTTCTGCAAAAAATTGCTGCTCGGTTCTTGTAAATTCAAGTTTTATTGGCTTCTTGAGTTTTAGGCAGGCGAGGGCACACTGACAGCAAATTAATGTGTTTAGCCAAATTATGTCCGTTGTCTTTGAAAGAATTTTTGTTCTTGTTATATAGATATTCTCTTCTGGAAAACCTGTAATATCGGAAAGATTTTTTCTTAAATTGCTAATCCAAAGGTTTGGAGAAAAAACATAGAGATTTTGGCTTTTTATGTAGCAGAAAGCTCCGTTTGTTTCGGTGAAATTTTGAAAATTTATGTCGGATTCCCATTCTTCTTCAATCAGAGAGTCTTCTTCTTGAAGCTCGTAGTCTTGGCCGTATTTGACTTCTCGTTGTGCAAGAATGTTTGAATTTTCATTTTTTTCTTCATAGTAAAAATGCTCGTCAATGTTCATTTTAATGTTTTTGCTCAGAAGCCGCACATTTTTTTTGTTTGGGCCGGTAATTATTCCTATTGCCTGCCCTGTGTAGTCAATATCTTTTTCGCAAAAAACCGGAATATTTGTTCCTGAAATTTTTATATTTTTTTTGAACGGAAGATCTTCGCAACCATAAAAATTATAGCCTTCTGGCAGTTCTTCCGTCAGAATTTTTATGATTCGTCCTTTTGGAACAGGACTGCGCACGACAGAAGCATAGAGCATATCATCTTCAAAAATGTCCGAATAAAATTCGTCTGAAAAGATGAGTGTGTTTTTTTGAGGAATTTTTCTTTTAGTGCACATGGAACTTTTCTCCGGCAGATTTTACTGTTTTTATGACATAATCTGCCATTTCTTCGCTCATATCAGGCCAAAGCGGCAGTGTAATCGTGTTTTTGTAATGGCGCTCAGCATTTGGAAAATTTTCTGCTTTAAAGTCGGGATATTTTTTTTGCCAGTACGAAAAATGGAAGATTGGAATAAAGTGCATTGAAATTCCAAGTCCGTTTTGCTGAAGTTCTTTTGCAAATACATTTCTTGTGCAGTTTAATTTTGAAGGATTTATTTGAATAAGATAAAGATGCCAGGCGTTTCCTTCTCTGTCCGGAGGCAAAGTCAAAAAATCACAGCCTGCAAAAGCTTTATTGTATTTTTCGACGATTTTTTTTCTTTTGAATTCGAACAATTCTGCTTTTTTTAGTTGAACCCGGCCGATTGCGCTTAAAATATCTGGAAGATTTGCCTTAAATCCTGGAGCGATAATGTCGTATTCCCAGGAAGCTTTGTCGCTTGTGTATCGATCCCATGCATCTCTGTCCATTCCGTGAAGCCTCATCTGGCACATTCTTTTTGCAAGAAAATCGCTGTCTGTCGTAATCATTCCGCCTTCGCCAGTGGTGATTGTCTTTGTCGCATAAAAAGAAAATATTCCTACATCGCCTAATGTTCCTGCGTAACCGTCTTTTGTTTTGCTTGGAAATGAATGGGCGCAGTCTTCAATGACGAAGATTTTGTTTTTTTGAGTTGAATAATCTTTTGCAATGGCGCAGATTTCTTTCATGCTGCACAAATTCCCTGCAATGTGAACTGGAACAATTGCCGCAACAGTTTCGATTTTTCCGTCTTTTTTGAGTTTTTCCAGAACAGACCTGATTGAATCCGGCGAGATTGAATATGAATTTTCTTCAATATCTGCAAAATGAACGTCCCCATTCAGATGAACTGCGCTGGCGGCGGTCGAAACAAAGGTGTAGGGCGTTGTAATTACAGCTCTTCCGCTTTTTACTCCGCATGCTTCCATGGCAAGAATCATTCCGTTTGTATTTGAATTGACCGCAAGAGCGTGTTTGCATCCTAAAAAATCAGCAAACTCTTTTTCAAAGTCGTGAGTTGTTTTTCCTGTCGTAAGCCAGCCTGAATCAATAACGCTGCAAACAGCATCTTTTTCTTCCTGCGAAAATGAAGGCTTAAAAAACGGAACTTTTAATTCTGACATACACACCTGCCGTAATTTTTATAGATAACCTAAAGTAGTTTTTGTCGTTTTGTAATATTCGTCAAGGCTTGGAACGTATTCTCTGAGGTATTTTAGAAGAATTTCTCTGTTTCTGAACGCTTCTGTATTTTTGGGACTGAAAAAGCAGACAGGTTTAAGTTTTTCGAGAAGCTGATCGAGTTTTTTATCTCCAAACTCCAAATTTTTAAGCTCAAGGAGCTTTTCATATTCGGTTTTTTGAGGATTTTCTTCTTCTAGCCACAATGGCTCAAAAGTTCTTTCGCCTTCGCGCGGACCGATTATTTTAATTTCAATGTCGCGTCCCGGTTCAAGTCCCGAAAATTTAATTATTTGTTCTGCCAGATCGTAAATTTTTATAGGCTCTCCCATGTCCAGAAGATAAGATTTTCCGTTTTCTCCGATTCCTCCTGTTTCGAGAACCAAAGAGCATGCTTCGGGAATTGTCATAAAATAGCGTTCCATATTTTTGTCCGTGACTGTTACAGGTCCTCCGGATTTTATCTGTTCCTGAAATAAAGGCAGAATTGAGCCTCTTGAGCCGAGCACGTTTCCGAATCGGACAAACATAAATTTTTGTGAAGAATTTGCTTTTTTTGAATATTGAAGAATGAGTTTTTCACAGAGCATTTTTCCTGCTCCATAAACGCTCACTGGATTGACGGCCTTGTCTGTCGAAATAAGCACAAAACGCTGGACATTGTTTTTTAACGCCGCATCCAAAAGATTTTTAGTTCCAAAAACGTTGTTTTCGATGGAAGCAACTGGATTTTCTTCCATCATCGGAACATGCTTATAAGCCGCGCAATGAAAAATCACGTCTGCCCGAGTGTTTTTTATTATGTAGTCTACGTATTCACGGTCTTTCATGTCGCCGATAATCGGAACTACGGTTGCTTTTTCTCCGACTCCTTCCTGCTGCAAGACATGAAGTTCTCTGTAAATCTGTACAATTGAATTTTCTCCGTGTCCAAAAAGATAGAGCCGTTCTGCGCCGCCAGAAAGAAGCTGTCTTGCAAGTTCTGAACCTATTGAGCCGCCTGCTCCTGTAATAAAAACTCTTTTTCCGCGAAGGTATTTTAAACTTTGATGAAGCGGAATTATGACAGGCGTCCGGCCCAAAATATCAAGAGGATCTATTTCTCTTGTCTGTACAAAATGCGCCTTGCCGTCGATAATCTGGCTTACACTCGGAAGAATTCTGATGTGGGCAAAACCGCCCTTTTTTAAAGCTTCGTAAATTTCACGTATCTTTTCTGTCGGCGCGCTTGGAATCGCAATTATTGCTTCATCCAAGGGGCCGCATTTTACAAGGCTTGCAACTTCTGCAATTGAACCCAATACAGGAATTCCTTCAATTGAAGTTCCAATTAGTTTTTTTTCATCATCTAAAAATGCCGCTACCGAACCAAATACTTTTTTACGCATCAAATCGCGGGCAATCATCTGTCCTGCAAAACCCGCGCCAATAATGTAAATTTTAGAATCAACTTTCTGCAGCATAGAATGATTTTATCATTAACAGCGCAGATTTACAATTAGACAAAAATATTCAGATCGAAGCATGTTTTTTTCAATTGGTTCGCATAGATTTTAAATTTCTTTACAAATACAAAATGTAGATTTAGACTAATCTTTGTAGGATAAAAGTTCGCCTTTTTGACGAGCCTTATGTCAAATTCAAAAAAGTGTTGTTAAAGAAGTTTTTACGGCAATTTCGGACAACAACCAATAACCGCAGTAAATTTAATTTTTTTAACAGCCTTTAAATCAGTTTGTAGATTGTTTATCTGGAGGTATTTTTATGATAACTTTCTTTGCTGCGCTGGTGATTTTGATTGTAGGTTACATGATCTATGGCAAAATCGTGGAAAAAATCTTTGCACCAAACGACCATGCAACTCCTGCTGTTGCTAATCCTGACGGTGTTGATTATGTTCCTATCTCTACTGGAAAGGCTTTTTTAATTCAGCTTTTGAATATTGCCGGCCTTGGTCCTATTTTTGGTGCGATTTCTGGAGCCATGTGGGGACCTAGTGTTTACATTTGGATTGTCTGCGGTACTCTTTTAGCTGGAGCTGTCCATGACTTTATGTCCGGTATGCTTTCTGAAAGAAACGATGGTGCTTCTATTTCTGAAGTTACTGGAAAATATCTTGGCCCTGTAATGCACAATGTGATGCGTGTATTCTCAGTTGTTCTTCTTGTAATGGTAGGTGTTGTATTTATGGTAGGACCTGCTGGTCTTCTTGCCCGCCTTACTCCTGAATGGCTTGATATAAAGGTTTGGACTGTAATAATTCTTATTTATTATTTCCTGGCAACACTTCTTCCAATCGATAAGATTATCGGACGTATTTATCCTTTGTTTGGAATTCTGCTTATTTTAATGGCAATTGGTATTGCAATCGGAACAATTATTCATTCTGGTGAGCGTCCAATGATGGAGCTTACATTGAAGAATCTTTATCCTGGAACGATGGACAGCGCGACCGGAAAAATCACCGGAGTGCGCCCGATTTGGCCTCTTATGTTCATCACGGTTGCTTGCGGCGCGATTTCTGGTTTTCATGCGACCCAGTCTCCGATTGTTTCACGCTGCATAAAAAGCGAACGCGAAGGACGCAAGATTTTCTACGGTGCAATGGTTGCTGAAGGTATTATTGCCTTGATTTGGGCTTCTGCCGCAGTTGCATTCTTCTGGAATAAAGACGGCGCAGGAACTGGACTTTCTGCTTTGAAAGCTATTGGAGGCGGAAACTCAAATTCTGTTTATGACATGTGTGTTGCTCTTCTTGGAAAATTCGGTGGGCCAATCGCATTGCTTGGTGTAATTGTTTGCCCTATTACTTCAGGCGATACAGCTTTCCGCGGTGCCAGAATGACAATTTTTGACTGGTTTAAGCTTGACGAGAAAAAAATCCGCGTTCGTCTTTCTGTTGCAATTCCTCTTCTTTTGATCGGCTATGCAATCTCATTTATCAACTACAATGTTGTATGGAGATACTTCTCTTGGTCTAACCAGACTCTGGCTATGATTGTTCTTTGGGCAGCTTCTGTTTACCTTGCAACAAACTACGGTCCAAATCCAAACCGTTGCTGGATTACTGCTGTTCCTGCGGCATTTATGTCTGCTGTAAGTATTACTTACCTGCTTTATGCTCCAGAATGTTTTAACCTTGGAGCTCATGGTGCAACAGGCCTCACAGTTTCTTATGTTGGCGGTGTTGCTGTTGCTTGTGTTTTCCTTGCAATATTCCTGTTTACTGCTTACAGAAATCCTGCAAAAAGTCTTGAAAGGCAGCAAAAAGTAGACATTAGCCGTAAAGGTGAGCATTAAACTGAAAGAGTTTTTTTTAAATTAGATTTTTTAGAAAATATTATGGAGCTGGCCGGCTGTAATAAATATTTCAGTCTGGATTTTTAGGTTGCCCTGTGTGTTCTTTTTAATAGAATGTGCAGGGCTTTTTTTT
>NZ_DBJD01000035.1:0-1137 GCF_002297065.1 Treponema sp. UBA785
CTTGGATTCTGCAAAAAAAACAATCTCGGCGGCTTCGAGCCTTTTACAGCGCTGAGCGGAACAGTCGGCGGCGCGGTCTTTATGAACGCAAGCTGCTTTGGACTTGCAACTTCGGACAGGCTTTTAAGCGTAAGATATTTTGACGCTCAAAAAAACGAGATTTTGACTTATAAAACTGAAGAAAAAGACTGGGACTATAAAAAATCGCCTTTCCAGCCTTTAAAAGAAAAGCAAGAAGGGGGCGTTACGGGGGATTTGCCCCCGTTGAAGGGGGTAGCGGAAAACGCGCAGGTTGAGCCTTGCGAGACCGGAGCGGTTGGAGCGAGGGGGACTTTTCCCCCGCATGATAAAAATGAGAAAAAAATAATTCTCTCGGCTGAATTCAAGGTAAAAGACGGTTTTGACGGCGGACTTTCGGAAAATGTGCGGCAAAAACGGGTGTCTATGGGGCATTTTAGGGCGGCGAGCGCGGGTTCGGCTTTCAAGAATGAGCCTGAGAAGGGGATTGTCGCCGGAAAGCTGATTGACGAGTGCGGACTAAAAGGCTTTTCGGCTGGCGGCGCGCAGATTGCTCCTTGGCACGCGAATTTTATAATAAATCCTGACGGAAAGGCGGCTGCGGCGGACATTCGCGCTTTGGTTGAGACGGTGCAAAAAAAAGTTTTTGAGGAAAAAGGCGTTCTTTTAAAGCCTGAAATTATTTTTGCGTGAAAGCGCATTTTGACGAATCAAGAAAAAGCGTTTGGACGGCAATCGTCACCATGACGAATCAAGAAAAAGCATTTGGACGGCGTTCGTCATCATGACGAATAGAGAAAAAGCGCTTGGTCGGCTTTCGTCATCATGACGAATCAAGACAAAGTGTTTGGACGGCAATCGTCATTTTGACGAAGCTCGAAAAAGTGTTTGGACGGCGTTCGTCATCATGACGAAGCGAGAAAAAGCGTTTGAACAGCAATCGTCACCGTGACGAAGCTCGAAAAAGCGTTTGGACGGCAATCGTCATCGTGACGAAGCGAGAAAAAGCGTTTGGACGGCAATCGTCACCGTGACGAAGCTCTAAAAAGCGTTTGGACGGCAATCGTCACCATGACGAAGCGAGAAAAAGCGTTTGAACAGCAATCGTCACCGTGACGA